>CAZEIC010000064.1:0-1637 GCA_964512175.1 uncultured Oscillospiraceae bacterium
CTCTCGGGAATCTACTTTCCCGACTCCGGATCGATCACGGTAGGCGGCGTACCCGTCTCCATCAGCTCGCCGAAGGTGGCGCTCGATCTCGGCATCGGCATGATTCACCAGCACTTCAAGCTCGTGGATATCTTTACCGCGCGCGAGAACGTGCTGCTGGGCGGCGATAGAAAGATGGACGCTTCCGCGCTCGACGCGCTTTGCGAGCGCTTGTCGCTGCGCGTCGATTTGGATAAAAAGGTCTATGAGATGTCGGTTTCCGAGAAGCAGACGGTCGAGATCGTCAAGGTGCTCTCGCGCGGCGCGGACATCCTGATTCTCGACGAGCCGACCGCCGTGCTCACGCCGCAGGAAATCGAGGCGCTGTTCGTCATCCTCCGCAAAATGCGCGACGAGGGGCACGCCATCGTCATCATCACGCACAAGCTCGACGAGGTGCTCGCGGTGTCCGACCGCGTGACGGTGCTGCACAGGGGAAAGAGCGTCGGCACGGTCGATACCAAGGACACCAGCGAATACGCTTTGACCGATATGATGGTCGGGCGAACGGTCGATTTGGACATCAAGCGCGCGAAGACGACGGTAGGCAAGACGCTGCTGGACGTGCACCGCCTGCATATCAAGGGCGCGAACGGGCGCGACGTGCTCAGCGACGTGAGCTTTGAGCTGCACGAGGGCGAGATCCTCGGCGTTGCCGGGGTCGCGGGCAGCGGGCAGAAGGCGCTGTGCGAGGCGATCGCGGGCTTGCAGCCCATCGACGGCGGCTCGATTCTGATGGACGGAAAGCGCATCGACGGACTGTCGCCGCGCGATATCGTCCGGCGCGGCGTGTCGATGGCGTTCATCCCGGAAGACCGCCTGGGGATGGGCTTGGTCGGCGGCATGAGCATCGCGGACAACATGCTGCTCAAAACCTATCAGGCGCAAAAAGGGCTGTTCCTGCGCCGCCGGGGCGCGCGCAAGGAAGCGCGCGACGTGGTGGAAAGGCTGTCGATTTCCACGCCGTCCATTCATCAGAAGGTCGCCAAGCTTTCGGGCGGCAATGTCCAAAAGGTGCTGCTCGGGCGCGAGATCAACCTCTCGCCGCGCGTGCTCGTGACGGCGTATCCCGTGCGCGGGCTGGACATTGGCGCGAGCATGACGATCTACGATCTGCTCAACGAGCAAAAGCAAAAGGGCGTAGGCGTGCTGTTCATCGGCGAGGATTTGGACGTGCTGCTCGCGCTGTGCGACAGGATCTTGGTGCTCTGCTCGGGCGCGGTCACGGCGATCACGCCCGCGCATTTCGCGACCAAGGCGATGCTGGGCATCAGCATGACGGGCGGGCTTGGCGCGGACGGGGAGGACGAACATGCGTAACAACATCCTTTCGCGGCTGCCGAGCGTGCATGTGTCGCAGCGCGGCGAAATGAGTAAAGGGAAGACATGGGCGTTCCGCATCGCGACAGTGCTGCTGGCGCTGCTGGCGGGCGCGCTGTTTTTGCTGTGCTTGGGGTATGACCCGCTGTCGGTCTACGGCACGCTGGTTGCGGGCGCGCTGGGCACGCCCAGCATGCAGAAGGAAACCATCAAGCTGGTGATCCCCCTGTGTATGACCTCGCTTGGCATCACGCTTGCGTTCAAAATGAAGTTCTGGA
>CAZEIC010000064.1:1655-15448 GCA_964512175.1 uncultured Oscillospiraceae bacterium
GCGAGCTATTTCGCGTATTTCGCCAACGGCATGCCCTCGTGGCTGCTCATTTGCGTCATGGCGGTCGCGGGCTTTGTCGGCGGCGCGCTGTGGGGCTTGCTGCCGACGGTTTGCAAGGCGAAGTTTGGCACGAACGAGACGCTGTTCACGCTGATGCTCAACTATATCGTGCTGTATTTCATCCAATACTTGCGCGAAGGACCGTGGCGCGACCCGTCTGCGGGCGGTTTTGCCGCCATGCCGCGCTTTCCGAAGGTCGCGCGGCTGCCCGAGGTAGCGTTTCCGTTCGTCGGCAACATCCACATCGGCTGGATTGTCATGCTGTGCATGGTCTTGCTGGTGTTCCTGTACCTGCGGTTCACCAAGCAGGGCTATGAAATCACGGTCGTGGGCGAAAACGAGAACACCGCGCGCTACGCCGGCATGCCGGTTCGCGCCATCATGATTCGCACGATGCTGCTGTCGGCGGGCATCTGCGGGCTGGTCGGCATGATGCAGGTGTCGGGCGCGGACAAGCAGCTGACCGACGTGGTCGCGGGCGGGCGCGGGTTCACCGCGATTTCCATCGCGTGGCTCGCACGGCTGTCGCCGTTTGGCATACTGCTGGTGAGCTTCCTGTTCGGCGTGATGCAAAAGGGGTGCAGCGTCATCGAGACGGTCTACCGCATCCCCGCGTCGATGTCGGAAATCCTGCAGGGCATCATCCTGTTCTTCGTGCTGGGCGCGGAGTTCCTCATCCAGTACAAAATCAGCTTCAGGAGGACGGAGCGGTGATCACATTTGATTTAGTCCTCGCGTTTCTATACGCCTCCATCCTCGCGAGCGTGCCGCTGCTGTTTGGCACGCTGGGTGAAATCGTCACCGAAAAAGCGGGCAACCTCAACCTCGGCGTAGAGGGCATGATGTACATGGGCGCGATCATGGGCTATGTCGCCGCCGTGCAGACGCAGAGCGCGTTGGTCGCGGTGCTGGTCGCGTTCCTCGCGGGCGTTGCAGGCGCGGCGATCTACGCCTTCCTGACGGTGTCGCTCAAGGCAAATCAAAATGTTACGGGGCTGACGCTCACCATCTTCGGCACGGGCTTTGCCAACTTTATCGGGGAAAACATGAAGATATCCGGGAATACGGCGGTGTCCGGCTCGGTCATCACCGCGCTCGCGCCGTTGCGTCCCGCGTTCCTGTCCGAGATTCCGGTCGTCGGGAAGCTCCTGTTTTCACACAGCGCGCTGACCTACCTCGCCATTTTGTCGGCGGTTCTGTTGGGTTTATACCTCAACCGCACGCGCGCGGGGCTCAACTTGCGCGCGGTCGGCGAGAATCCCGCCGCCGCCGACGCTATGGGCGTGAACGTCACGCGCGTGAAGTACGTCAATATCCTGCTGGGCGGCGGGCTGTGCGGATTGGGCGGCGCGTACATATCGCTCGTGACCTGTGTGGGGAACTGGCAGCCGAGCATTGTCGGCGGACAGGGCTGGATCGCGGTCGCGCTCGTCATTTTTGCGTCATGGAGTCCGCTGAAAGCAATCTTGGGCAGCTTCATATTCGGCGCGCTCAGCGTTTTGCGGCTGTACATCCCGGCGGAGATCCTGTCTGTCCCCGCGTCGCTCGCCGCTATGCTGCCGTTCATCGTCACCTGCGTGGTGCTGGTCGTATCCAGCGTGCGTATGCGCAAGGAAAACCAACAGCCGCTTGGCTGCGGCGTCAATTACTTCCGCGAGGAACGCTGACGCGCGCCCCGCGCAATATTTTCGACACATTCGCGCGCGCTTTCTGCGCGCGCGTTCGCTTGACGGAAGCGCCGTTCTTTGGTAGAATGGTGCGTATTCTATTGTATCGGACGGAGGTGGATGCGTATGTCTTTCTGGATCGTGACCGATATCGCCTGCGACCTGCCACGGGATTATGTGGAAAAGCAAAAGAAGTTCATCGTGCTGTCCATGCCCTACCGGCTGAACGGCGAGGACTTGATGTACAACATGGGCGACGAGAGCAAAACGCCCGCGTATTACGACAGCCTGCGCGACGGCGGCATGGCGACGACGGCGCACGTCAGCCTGATGGACTATCAGCGCACCTTCCGCGAGCTGACGCTCAAGGGCGAGAGCGTGCTGTGCATCACGTTCTCCTCCGGGCTTTCCGGGTCGTATCAGGCGGCGGTCATGGCGCAGAACATGCTTCTGGAAGAAACGCCGAACGCGCGGCTCATCGTGATCGACTCGCTCTGCGCTTCGCTTGGCGAGGGGTTGCTGGTGCACTACGCGCTCAAGCAGCGCGACGAGGGCAAGAGCTTAGAGGAAGTGTCCGAATGGCTGGTGGACAACCGGCAAAAGCTCATCCACTGGTTCACGGTGGACGATCTGGATTTCCTGCGGCGCGGCGGCAGGGTATCGGCGACGGCGGCGTACATCGGCAGCATGCTCAAAATCAAGCCCGTGCTGCATGTCAATTTCGAGGGCAAGCTCATCCCGCGCGAGAAGGTGCAGGGGCGCAAGCGTTTGCTCAAGGCGTTGGCGCAGAAGTGCGCGGAGTTCGCCGTGCCAAAGACCGGACAGACGGTCTTCATCAGCCACGGCGACTGTTTGCAGGACGCGCAGTATGTCGCCAGCTACCTGCGCGAGCTTGTGCCGTCCATCAAGGACATTCTGATATCGCCGGTCGACTGTATCATCGGCGCGCATTCGGGCCCGGGCACGGTCGCCATCTTCTTCTTAGGGAACGGCAGATAACACATCGGAGGCTTTCATGCCCTATATCGAGGTAAACGACCTGACAAAGACCTTTTCCGTGCGAAAAAAGCGCGAAAAAGGTCATTTTCTGCGCGAAAGAACAGAAGTGCGCGCGCTGGACGGCGTTTCTTTTTCGGTGGAACGCGGCGAATTGGTCGGGTACATCGGTCCCAACGGCGCGGGTAAATCGACGACCGTCAAGGCGCTTTCGGGCATCCTCACGCCCGACGCGGGCACGGCGATGGTCGGCGGGCTGGTACCATGGAAGGCGCGCAAGGCGCATGTCCAAAATATCGGCGTGGTGTTCGGGCAGCGCACGCAGCTCTGGTGGGACGTGCCCGTGCTCGACAGCTATCAATTGCTGCGCGATATCTACCGCGTGCCGCAGGAAGCCTACCAAAAGCGGCTGTCCGAGCTGACGGAAGCGCTGTCGCTGTCCGAACTGCTGCCCGTGCCGCTGCGCCAGCTTTCGCTCGGTCAGCGCATGCGCGCCGAGCTTGCGGGTTCGTTGCTGCACAGCCCGGCGCTGCTGTTTCTCGACGAGCCGACGATTGGACTAGACGCGGTGAGCAAGCTCGCTCTGCGCGATTTCCTGCTGCAAGAGAACCGCGACCGGGGCACGACCATATTACTCACCACGCACGACATGGAGGATATCGCGGCGCTGTGTCCGCGTGTGCTCGTGCTCGGGCATGGCAAACTGCTCTTTGACGGGCAGCTTGCACAGCTACTCTCACGCTACGACACGGTGCGCACCGTGCGCGTGCGGTATGCGGAGGGCGTGACGCTGCCGGAATTGCCGGAAGCCTGTGCCGTGACGCGCGAGAACGATACCTTCAGCATCGTCTACGCGCAGGCGGAGCTGCCGACCGCGCGGCTGCTGGCGTTATTGCAGGCGGCGGGCGAGGTGCGCGAAATGACGGTGCACGAGGAGAGCATCGACCGGATGATCGCCAAAATGTACACGGAGATGGCGCTATGAAGCCGTACCTGTCGGCGTTCAAGCTGCGCTTCCGGCTGGAGCTCACCTACCGCGCCGCCGCGCTCGGCGGGCTGGCGACGCAGGTGTTCTTCGGGTTCATCTACATTTTTCTGTACCGCGCGCTGTACGCGTCCAGCGGCGTGACGGGCGAGCCGGTTCGCCTGATCGTGACGTATGTCTGGCTGCAACAGGCGTTTTTTCGCATGCTGCTGTCCTCGGACGGCGAACTGGTGTCCACCATTATCACCGGCGGTATGGCGTACCAGCTTTGCCGTCCCGTCAACCAATACGCCTATTGGTACGCGCGCGCCGTGGCGCAAAAGCTGGTGGGCAGCCTGCTGCGCGCCGTGCCGATGCTGTTGATTGCCGCGCTGCTGCCCGCGGGGCTGGGGCTGTCCGCGCCTGCGAGCGCGCAAGCGCTCCTGCTGTCGCTGCTGGCGCTTGCGATGGGGCTGTTATGCGTCTGCGCGCTGGACAACATCGCGCACGCCGCGACGCTCAAAACGCTCGACCACCGCGGCGTGAGCGCCATGCTTTCTTTGCTGTTGCTGACGCTGTCTGGCAACGTGCTGCCGCTGACGCTCTTTCCCGACAGGTGGCAGAGAATCATTTTCTACACGCCTTACGCGCAATTGCTCGACGCGCCCATCCGGCTGTATACCGGGCAGTACGCGCCGTCGATGGCAGCGGAGACGCTTGCGGTGCAGGCGGTCTGGCTGGTATTGCTGTTGCTCTTGGGCGCGCTGCTGTGGAAGCGCAACCTGTCGCGCATCATCATACAGGGAGGGTGAGCATGGACGGCATTCGGTTGTACCTGCGCTCCGCCGGGATGGTGATTCGCGGTCAATTGCAGTACCGCTTGTCCTTCGCGTTGCAAACGCTCGCGCAGATGGTCATGATGGGCGGCGAAATGCTCGCCGTGCTGCTGCTGTTTGACCGCTTTTCGGCGCTCGGTCAGTGGACGGGCGGCGACGTGCTGTTCTTCTTCGGTATGATGTCCACGACGTTCTATGTCACCGAGACGTTCTTTCGCGGCTTGACGAACTTTTCGCCGCTGGTGCGCGACGGCGCGCTGGACGCGTATCTGTTGCGTCCGCGCGGCGTGTTGTTTCAGGTGCTGTGCGCCAACGCCGACCCGAGGCGCTTCGGCGCGATTGGTATCGGCATCGTCGCGCTCGTGTCTGGCTGCATACAGTCGGGCGTGCAATGGTCGCTCGTCAAGCTGCTGTGTCTGCTCGCGTCGGTCGCGGGCGGCGTGGCGTTGATTCTCGGGCTGTTTATGATCGAGGCGACGGTCTGCTTCTTTTCCATCAAGACCATCGAGGTGGTGAACGTGCTCACCTACGGCGGCAGGACGGCGTGTCAGTATCCCATCGACATCTACCCGCGCCCGTTCCGCATGCTGTTTATGGTCGTCGCGCCGTTCGCGCTGACGACGCACCTCCCGGCTTCGTATATCCTCGGGAAAACGCTGTGGAACGCGCCGCTGTATGCCGTGTTTCTCGCGCCGCTGTCGGGTTTTGCGTTTTTCTTCCTGATGTACTGCGTGTTTCGCCGGGGGCTGTCGCATTACCGTTCGACCGGGAGCTGAAAGGGGGGAGCAGGCATGTCGTCCGTCGTCACGCAGGCGATCGTGCTGCGGCGCGTCGATTATCGCGATAACGACCGCATTTTAACGCTGCTTTCGCCCGAGCTTGGCAAGATGGAAGCGGCGGCGCGCGGCTGCAAGCGCCCGCGCAGCGCGCTGCTGGCGGCGAGCGAGATGTTCTGTTACGGCGAATACGCGCTTTTTTCGGGCAAAGGCAGAACGACGGTCACTTCCTGCGCGCTGCAGGACAGCTTTTACCCATTGCGCGCCGACTTTGACAGGCTGACGCGCGCGACGTTTCTGCTCAACTGCGCCGAAGCCGCCGCGCAGCCCGGAGAGCAGTCGGCGCAATTGTTCACGCTGCTGTTGCGCTCGCTATCGCGGCTTGCCTATTCGCAAATCGACGAAAGCGCCGTGACCTGCGCGTTTTTGCTGCATTTTTCCGATATCCTCGGCTTTCGCCCGAGGCTCTATCACTGCGCCGACTGCGGCGAGGAACTCGCGCGCGGCGAGGGCGGAATCTTGTCCTTTGAGGCGGGCGGCGTCGTCTGCCGGAAGTGCCGCGAGAAAGCGCCCTACGGCGCATGGATAACGGGCGCGGAGCGCGCGTGGCTGTCGGACATTCGCGCCGTCGGCGTGGAAAAAACGGCGCTGCCCCATGAGGACGCGCCGCTGCAAGCCATGCGACAATATGTGGAAACGAGCCTCGACCGCAGGCTCAAAAGCGGTCGATTTCTGCGAAACGGATGATCAGCCCCGCAATACACGACGGCAGCGGCGCGTGCTCGCGCTGCAATACCGCGAGCGCGGGCGCGAGCCTGTCGCACAGACCGCTTATATCGCCTTTATCTAAATGAACAAGCGCCAGCCGTATCGGCGATATCGGCTGCTTTTCTGGCGGCGTGCTTACGCGCGCGAGCCGCAGACAGATGGAGCGCGCCTCGGGCGGGAGCGCGTCGGGGATGGGGGAAAGCGGCAGGGACGCGGCGAGCGCTGCGTAGCGCTCGGGCGTGAGATCGATATACAGAAGCCCGCGCGTCACGTTTGCGGAAAAGCCGTGTTCCGCGAGGCGCGCGAGCGCGGGTTGGATATCCGTTGGTTTTCTGGGTAAATCGCTGACGAACAACGCTTGCCCCGATTCGTCGCGCTTGATGAAGCAGGGCGCGCAGAGCAGCGCCGCGCATTCCGCGCGCAGCGCCCGCGTCATGCCCTGCCCTTTGGGATGAAGCGGATGCGTAATTCCTGCATGGACGCGAACTGCCCTTCGATATCCAATTGATACCGCAGCGTCACTTCTCCCTTGTCCCTGCCGACGCGGTAATGTACGTGCGTCGGGTACAGCGACATGTCCACCGTGCCCTCGGGCGTGTCGTACAGCCCTTGAAAAAGGCTGCCCTTCTTGAACACCATGCAGGCGGTGTCGCGCTGGAGCGTGACGGCGTCCTGATCGAGCGCAACGGTCACGTCGGTCGATTCCTCGGAATCGGGCGGGGTTTCGCGGTAATGCAGCCGCCACAGCCCGTCGCCGCCCGTCAATTCACCGGTCGTGACCATGTGCATGGCGTCGTTGCCCTGAAAGGGAGACTGCGAGATACCCGTCACCGACAATAGCACCTTGCCTTTGCGCATGCGCACGCCTCCTTTATCCCGCTACTATGATACCACGTCTGTCAAACGCGCGTCATCAAATCGCCGTAGGTCGGCATCGGCCAGAGCGTTTCGGGCATGAGCAGCTCCGCTTCGTCGCACACGCAGCGTAATTCCTGCATATGCGGGAACACCGAATCGCGGTACTGCCGCGCCTGCGTGAGCGCGTCCGAGCCCGGGTCGAGCGCGACGAGCGCGGTGTGCAGCGCGTCGGCTTTGTCCGATATGCTCGCAAACAACGCGCTGACTTGCGCGAGCAGCTTGGCATCCGCCAGTAGCGGCGCGTCCGGCAGCACTTGGCGGACAGACAGCGCGCTGCCAGCGATTTGCGCCTGCCACGCGACGACCGCCGGGACGATCTGCCTGTGCACCATGTCCAGCATCGTCAGCGCCTCGATGCTCATCACTTTGCAGTAGCTCTCCAGCATGATTTCGTATCGGCTGCGGATCTCGACTTCGGAAAGCACCCGCTGGCGAGAAAAGAGCGCGACGTTCTTCTCGCTGATGAAGTATGGCAGCGCGTCGGGCGTGCTGCGAAGATCGAGCAGCCCGCGCTTTTTTGCCTCGACCGCCCAATCCTGCGAGTAATTATTACCATTAAAGAGAATACGCTTGTGCGCGACGACCGTGTCGATGATAAGCTCGGCGCACGCGGCGCGGAAATCCTGCGCGCCCTCGAGCTTGTCGGCGAACGCCTGCAGCGTGTCCGCCATGCCGGTGTTGAGGATGGTGTTCGCCTCGGCGATTGACATGGACGAACCCACCGAGCGGAACTCGAACTTGTTGCCCGTGAACGCGAACGGCGACGTGCGGTTGCGGTCGGTCGTGTCCTTGGGGATGCGAATCATCGCGTGCACGCCGATGCTCATGTCGGGCATGGCTTCCTTTTTATAGGCGTTGTGGTGAATGAGCGCGTCAAGCACGCTGGTCAGTTCATCGCCGAGGTAGACGGACATGATGGTCGGCGGCGCTTCGCTCGTGCCGAAGCGGTGGTCGTTCCCGGCGCTTGCCACGCTGATGCGCAGCAAATCCTGATGGTCGTCCACCGTCTTGATGACCGCCGCGAGGAACAACAGAAACTGCGCGTTCTCGGCGGGCGTTTCGCCCGGCTCGAAGAGGTTCACGCCGGTATCCGTGCACAGGCTCCAGTTGTTGTGCTTGCCCGAGCCGTTGACCCCTGCGAACGGTTTTTCATGCAAAAGGCACGCCAGCCCGTGCCGCGCGGCGACCTTCTTCATCATGTCCATAGCAAGCTGGTTGTTGTCGGTGGCGATGGTCGCGGTGGAATAGACCGCCGCCATCTCGTGCTGCGCGGGCGCCGCCTCGTTGTGCTCGGTCTTGACCGGGATACCGAGCTTCCAGAGTTCTTCGTCCAGTTCGCGCATGAACGCCGCCACGCGCGGCTTGATGCTGCCAAAGAAATGGTCGTCCAGCTCTTGTCCCTTGGGCGGACGCGCGCCAAAGAGCGTCCTGCCGCAGTAGAGCAGATCCTTGCGCTGCTCGTAGAGCTTGCGGTCGACGAGGAAATACTCCTGCTCCGCGCCGACGGCGCTGGACACGCGCGTAACGGCGTCGTTGCCAAACAGCCGCAGCACGCGAATCGCCTGCCGGTTGAGCGCGTCCATCGAGCGCAGCAGCGGCGTGCGCTTGTCGAGCGCCTGCCCGCCGTAGCTGCAAAAGGCGGTCGGGATGCAAAGCGTGTTGTCTTTAATAAACGCGTAGCTCATCGGATCCCACGCGGTATACCCGCGCGCTTCGAACGTCGCGCGCAGACCGCCCGACGGGAAGGAGCTCGCGTCCGGCTCGCCGCGCACCAGTTCTTTCCCGGAGAACTCCATGATCACACCGCCGCCCGCGACGGGGGAAAGGAAGCTGTCGTGCTTCTCGGCGGTCACGCCCGTCATGGGCTGGAACCAATGCGTGTAGTGCGTCACACCCTTTTCGATCGCCCAGTCCTTCATGGTGTTGGCGACGACGCTCGCGACCTCGGCAGGCAGCTTTTTTCCCAGCGCGATCGTGCACTGCATGGCGGCGTAGGTTTCCTTGGGAAGCCGTTCGCGCATCGTTTTGTCGTTGAAGACCATGCACCCGTAATATTCCTGTACGTTGCCCATGCTATGCCTCTACTTTCGTTTTTACAGGATAACGATGCCGGCGCTGCGGCAGGTCGAAAGCGTGTTGTCGTCCCAGAACGAGGACTGCACTTCGCCGATGTGCGCCTTGGAGAGCAGCAGCATACAAAGCCTGCTCTGACCGATGCCGCCGCCCATCGTGCAGGGCAGTTCGCCCGCCAGCAACGCCTTGTGGAAGGGCAGCTTGCGCCGCGCGTCGGCATGCGAAAGCGTCAATTGCCTGTCGAGCGATTCGGGCGACACGCGCACGCCCATCGAGGACAGCTCGAACGCGCAGCCGAGCAGCTCGTTCCAGAACAGGATATCGCCGTTGAGCGCCCAATCGTCATAGTCAGGCGCGCGCCCGTCGTGCCGATTCCCCGAGCGCAGCGCGCCGCCGATTTGCAGGATGCAGGCGGTCTTGTGCTCTTTGAGAAACGCGTTCTCGCGCTGCTTGGGCGTGAGCGCGGGGTACATATCTTCCAATTCTTGCGTGGTGACGAACACCGCGTCGCGCCGAAGCGTCGTCGGAAGCTGCGGATAGCGCCATTTGAGCATATCGAGCGTCACGCAGACCGCCGTGACGATCCTTTGCATGGCGTCCTTGAGCGTGTCAAGCGTGCGCTCGCGCTCGTCGATGACCTTCTCCCAGTCCCACTGATCGACGTAGACCGAGTGCAGGTTATCCAGTTCCTCGTCGCGACGGATGGCGTTCATGTCGGTGTACAGCCCTTCGCCAACGGGGAAGGCGTACTGCTTGAGCGCGAAACGCTTCCATTTGGCGAGCGACTGTACGACCTGCGCTTCCGCGCCCGTTTCGAGGATATCAAAGGCGACCGGACGCTCTACGCCGCTCAAATCGTCGTTGAGCCCGGAAGCGCCGTCGACGAACAGCGGAGCGGACACGCGCTTGAGGTTGAGCGCCGACGCGAGGTGGTTCTGGAAGGTTTCTTTGATTTGCGCGATGGCTTCCTGCGTTTCATAGAGCGTGAGGCAGGGCGTATACCCCTTTGGCAGCGTGACCCGGCTCATACGGCACCCCCTTGCGGCTTACAGGAAAAGGCGTTGCGGCAACAACCCGCAGCGCCTTTGCTGTGATGCGGGAATTATACAGGGTTCGCCGCCGGATTGTCAATACACAATTTGCATTTTGTGTGGATTTTTGGGCGCGTTCATGGTATAATCAAAGCAACATTTTTGTTAAGGAGATCATGCGCTATGGCAAACGGCGACGCTGTTCTGGGTTCCTTCACTCCCGGCATGACGGCAAAGAAACAAGAGATCACCCGCAGGCTCAAGGTCGGCATCATCGGCACGGGCTGGATTGCCGAGGCGCACATCGAGAGCTACAAACAAATGCCCGACGTGGACGTCGTCGCGGCGGCGGACCTTATCCCCGGCAAGGCGGAGGCGTTCATGGAGCGCTACGGCGTGGAGGGCGTTCGCTTTTATCCCGACCACAAGGCGCTGCTGGACGCGGAGACCGAGCTTGACGCGGTGAGCGTCTGCACCTACAACCGCACGCACGCCGAGTGCGCCATTTATGCGCTTGAAAAGGGCGTGAACGTGCTGCTGGAAAAGCCCATGTGCGTGACGACGGAAGAAGCGCTTGCCATTCGCGAGGCGGAGAAAAAGTCCGGCAAGGTGCTGTCCATCGGCTTCCAGCCGCGCGGCGACGAGAACATGAAGATGGTCAAGCAAATCGTCGATTCCGGCGTGCTGGGCGATATTTACTACATCCAGACGGGCGGCGGCAGGCGCTACGGCATCCCCAACAGCACGTTCATCGAGGACAAGACCGCCGGTATCGGCGCGATCGGCGACATCGGCTGCTATTCGCTGGACATGGTGCTCAACGCCATCGGTTATCCCAAGCCGCTGACGGTCACGGGCTATTGCTCGAACTTCTTCGGCACGAACCCGGAATACCAGTACCCCGACGCGGGGCATACCGCGCAGGAGAACGCCGCGCGCTTCAATGTGGACGATTTCGCGGCGGCGTTCGTGCGGCTGGAAGGCGGCATCATTTTGGACTTCCGCATTGCTTGGGCGATGCACATCAACACCCCGGGCGACACCATCATCCTCGGCAAGAAAGCGGGTCTGCGCATCCCGTCCACCGATTGCTGGAACGGCACGGTCGGAGGACCGATGACCATCTATTCGATGGTCGGCGGGCTTGCCGGCGCGCAGGTGGAGACGGTCATTCCCGTGAAGGAAAACCACGGCATGGGGCTGTTTGAAAAGAAGATTCGCTCCTTCCTCGACGCGATTCTCGACGGCACGCCCGCGCCCGTGCCCTCCAGCCAGATCGTTTATAATCAGGCGATCATCGACGGCATTGTCAAGTCCGCGCGGCTCGGCAGGGAAATTGCGCTGAACCTGCCCGATCTGGACTGACATTCGTATCGCGCATATGTCGCCGGGTTCGCCCGGCGATTTTTGTTGAAAACTGTTTTAGGATGATTCCTTTTTCCTTGTCCGCGCGTCTAACAGTTGACCGGTCATCATCCATGGAAAGGGGATTGGCAAGGCGTGACGAGTGAAGCGTTCGCAAGCGCGATCATCGGCATGACGCAGACGCTGTACAGGGTGTGCTACGCGCAGCTATCGCAGGCGTGCGATAGGCAGGACGCCGTGCAGGAGGCGCTGCGCAAGGCATGGGAGAAACGCGATAGCCTGCGAAACGAGGAGTACCTCAAGACATGGCTCATCCGCATTCTCCTGAACGAGTGCCGCACAATCCAGCGAAAGAGCAAGCGCGTGCTGCCCT
Source organism: uncultured Oscillospiraceae bacterium (assembly GCA_964512175.1). GTDB lineage: Bacteria > Bacillota > Clostridia > Christensenellales > Aristaeellaceae > CAZEIC01. Next base: position 13,483 of record CAZEIC010000064.1, read on the forward strand.
ATGACGAACCACCCATGCCCAAGGAGGGCAAAACCGAGCACAGCGATATCAAACTCGCGCTGCTGTCGCTGCCCGACGCGCAGAGGATGCCCGTCGTGCTGCATTACATGGAGGGTTATTCGCTCGAGGACACCGCAAAGGCGCTCCGTCTGCCCGTCACCACCGTCAAGTCCCGGCTGCAGCGCGCCAAACAGGCGCTGCGCGCCGTTCTTTCCGAGGAGGCGTTCTCATGACAAAGCTGCAAGAAACCCTGCAAACCGCGTTCGGGCGCGCCGACGACGCTTTCGAGGGACAAGTTCGGACGACGCTCGAAAAACTGATGAAAGACGAGGAAAAAAGACCCGTGAAAAGGAAAATGACTTTGAGCATCGCGCTGGCTTGCGTGCTGGCGCTCGCGCTGGGGTACGCCGTGGCGGCGAGCCTGTCGCCGGTGGCGGACATCTTCGGCTGGTTTTATGGCGACGAATACCGCGAGGGCATGCTCGCGACCGGCGATTCCGCGCCCGTGGGGCAGTCCTTCACGCTGGGCGACGTAACGTATACGCTGGATGAAGTGGTGTACTATGACAATGCCGACGACCCGATTTCTCCCGCGCTCTACGGCACGGGCTTCATCCGCCCCAAGGACGGCGTAAGCGTCGTGCTGATGCCCGAAGATTTCTCCGTGACCGACCCCGCCGGGTATATCCTGCACATGGGCGAAGACGACAAGATTCCCGCGGACGCGAAAACCTACGCGCAGCTCGCGGCGGAGAAGGACGCGAAAATCCTGCTGGTCAAGCTCGTGCCCGACGGCTACATGCTGGACGGCGAATTGATGGTCGGCGACATCGGCTATTCCTTTTTCCCGCAGCAGGACGGCTCGGTGCAGTTCATGTTCGAGGTTTACGGCACGGACGCGTTCGATGAAAACAACCAGCCCGTCGGGCAAATGCTTGCGCGCGCCGAGCGCTACACGCTCAACCTGCGCGTGTCCAACTGGGAAGTCGCCAGCGACGGCACATGGCTGCGCGAAGAGCCAAATGACACATACCTGCGCGACAACTGGGTGCTGACCGTCGCGCCGCAGGCGAAATAAGTAGAAAGTACACGACCAAGAGACTGTCCGCCTACATGGCGCGGGCAGTCTTTTTCATTGCGTTTACGGACGGATTTGTGCCATTCCGAATAATTTCCTGCAGTTTTGACAATGGCGATTGACAGGCATCTGTTGATGTTGTATAATCAACTTGGAGTGAATTCATACCGAGAATGAACAGGCGCGCCGGGTTGCGGCGCGTTTGCTGACGACAAGGAGATACGTTGACCGATGAACACCCTGACAACGGATGCAAAACGAGTCATCAAGCCACGCCGCACCAAAAAGACGTTTTACGAGCGCATCGAGCCGTGGTTATTCCTGCTGCCGGCGCTCTGCGTGTTCGGCGTTTTCCTGTATTATCCGTTCTTTAAGACCATCTACCTCAGCGCGTTTCTGACGAACAAGTTCGGTTTGCCTAAGGTGTTTTACGGTTTCCAGAACTATATGGATATCTTGGTTGGCAAGTATTCGGGCGAGTTCTGGAACAGCATGTGGGTCACGGCGCGGTTCGTGGTGTTCGTGGCGGGCGGCGGGCTGCTCGTTGGGCTGTGCACGTCGCTGATTACGGTCAGCAAGTTCCCGGGCAAGGCGTTTGCTTCCGCCATCTATGCCATGCCCATCGCCATCGCCTCGTCCGCTGCCGCCATGAGCTTCAAAATGATTCTGCACAAATCCATCGGTCTGCTCAACTACATGCTGGGCACGAGCGTCAACTGGCTCTCCAGCGAAATCTGGACGTTTCCGATATTATGTATACTATCCGTCTGGCTTGCCAGCGGCATCAACTTCATCTTCATCAGCGCGGGGCTGCGCAACATCCCCGAGGAGCTGTATGAGAGCGCCTCCATCGACGGCGCGAACTACTGGGGCAAATTGCGCAATATC
>CAZEIC010000065.1:0-456 GCA_964512175.1 uncultured Oscillospiraceae bacterium
TCCGCAAATTCGGCAGCTATCCCGAGGGCGTTACCTACGCGATCTTGCTCATGAACGTGCTCACGCCGCTGATTGACAAGTATTCGCGCCGCAGGATATACGGTGAGGTGAGAAAACATGCCTGATAACAACAAACAAACCATGCGCGGCGTGTTCGTCAACGGGCTTCTCAACGAGAACCCGACGTTCCGGCTCGTGCTCGGCACCTGCCCGACGCTCGCGGTCACGACTTCGGCAATCAACGGCGTGGGCATGGGGCTGGCGGCGACGTTCGTGCTCGTGGGTTCCAACGTCGTCATATCGCTGCTGCGCAATTTTATCCCGGAGAAGGTGCGCATCCCGGCGTTCGTCGTGGTCATCTGCACGTTCGTAACGCTCATCCAGATGTTCATGCAGGCGTTTGTGCCAAGCCTGTACGATGCGCTTGGCATCTTTATCCCGCTGATCGTCGTCAAC
>CAZEIC010000065.1:466-15427 GCA_964512175.1 uncultured Oscillospiraceae bacterium
ATCATTCTGGCGCGCGCCGAGGCGTTTGCCAGCAAGAACGGCGTTGCGGCGTCGGCGGTGGACGGCGTGGGTATGGGGCTTGGGTTCACCTGCGCCATCACGCTCATCGGCATCGTGCGCGAGCTGCTGGGCAACGGTTCCCTGTTCGGCATGCAGGTCATGGGCGCGTCCTTCGAGCCCATGCTGCTGATGATCCTCGCCCCTGGCGGGTTCATCACCTTCGGCTCTTTGCTGGGCATCATCAACGCCGTGACCAACCGCGCCCAGCGCAGAAGGGAGGCGGCGAAATGAGGATCAGCGAAGTCGGGATTCTGCTGTTCATGGTCAACTGCGTGCTGGTGAACAACTTCATCTTTTCGCGCTTCTTAGGCATCTGCCCGTTCCTGGGCGTGTCCTCCAAGGTCGAAACGGCGACGGGCATGGGCGTGGCGGTCACGTTCGTCATGGGGCTTGCCTCGCTGTTTACCTACTTTGTCTATCACTACATCCTCGTGCCGCTGGGGCTGACGTACCTCAACACCATCGCGTTCATCCTCGTCATCGCGGCGCTCGTGCAGTTCGTCGAGATGTTCATGAAAAAGTCGCTGCCCGCGCTGTACGCGGCGCTGGGCATCTACCTGCCGCTGATCACGACCAACTGCGCCGTGCTCGGCGTGACGCTGCTCAACATCAACGACAGCCTGAACCTGCTCGAATCGGTGCTCAACGGTGTGTTCGGCGCGGTGGGCTTCCTGCTGGCGATCGTGCTGATGGCGGGCGTTCGCGAACGGCTGGAGTCGTCCAACATCCCCGAATGCTTCAAGGGCTTTCCCATCAGTCTGGTCATCGCCGGGCTGATGTCGGTGGCGTTCATGGGCTTCGCGGGCATGGTCAAGTAAGGGGGAGAGTGTAGAATGAACATATTGGCAATCGTTTACGCGGCGCTCGCCCTCGGCGCGTTGGGCGTGCTCTTTGGCGGCGTGCTGACCTTCGCGGGCAAGAAATTTGCCGTCGCGGTGGACGATCGCGTACAGAAGGTGCGCGAGTGCCTCGCCGGGGCGAACTGCGGCGCGTGTGGCTTCGCAGGGTGCGACGCGTTCGCCGAGGCGGTCGTGGAAGGCAAGGCGAAGGTGGACGGCTGTCCGGCTGGCGGCGCGAAAACGGCGAAAGCCGTCGCGGCGGTCATGGGTCAGGACGCGGGTTCGCAAACGCCCAAGGTCGCGCGCGTCATCTGTCAGGGCGAGTACGGCGTGTCGCGCGAGCGTTACGAGTATGACGGGTATCATTCCTGCCTGATGGCGTCCAAGATGGTCGGCGGTCCCAAGCAGTGCCGGTATGCCTGCGTTGGGCTGGGCGACTGCGTGTCGGTCTGCCGCTTCGGCGCGCTCGAGGTCAAGAACGGGCTGGCGGTGGTCGATCCCGAAAAGTGTACGGCGTGCGGCATGTGCGAAAAGGTCTGCCCGCGCCACGTCATTCAGCTCAAGCCTAAAGACGCTTCCGTGCTCGTTCGCTGCCAGAATTCCGACACCGGGCGCGTCGCCCGCGAGGGCTGCACGCGCGCGTGCATCGGCTGTAAACGCTGCGAGAAGGAATGCAAGTACGACGCGATCCATGTCGAGAACGGCTTCGCGAAAATCGACGTGGACAAGTGTACGCGCTGCGGCGAGTGCGCCAAGGTTTGCCCCTGCGGGTGCATCACCATAGAATAACGGCATACGCGCAAATATCCGGGAATAGCGATATCCGAACGGATTTCGCTATTCCTGCATATAGGAGAAACAAATGTTCGACTGGATTTTCAAGCGGTTGATCCCCGATTGCCAGCGCACCGGCGACCAGCGCGTGCGCGCGCGGTACGGCACGCTCGGCGCGTGCACGGGCATCGGGATGAATTTGCTGCTGTCGCTCGTTAAGTTTATTGTTGGCGTGACGACGGGCAGTCTCGCGGTCACGGCGGACGCCGCCAACAACCTCTCCGACGCGGGCGGCAGCGTCATGGCGCTGCTCTCTGTGCGCCTTGCGCAAAAGCCGCGCGACGAGGAGCACCCGTTCGGACACGGACGGTTTGAGTACATCGGTGCGATGGGCGTGGGCGCTTTGATCCTCGTGATGGGCGCGGGGCTGCTCAAATCTGGCGTGGAAAGCGTGCTGTCGCCCTCGCTCCCGGCGTTTTCGTGGCTGTCCATCTCGCTGCTCGCGCTCTCGTGCGGCTGCAAGGCGTGGATGTGGGCGTTTTACCGCGCGGTCGGCACGCGGGTGGACAACGAGGCGATGCTCGCCGCCGCCAAGGACAGTCTGTCGGACGTGCTCGCCACGGGCGGCGTTATCGTCAGCATGCTGCTTGCCATGACGCTCTCGTGGACGGTGGACGGGTACATGGGTATTCTGGTGGCGCTGCTCGTGCTGCGCGCCGGGTATTCCGTGCTGTCGGACACGGTGTCGCGGCTGCTGGGCGGCAAGCCCGACCGCGAGCTGGGCGTGCGCATCATCAACAAGCTGTTGTCCTACGAGGGCATTTCGGGCGTGCACGACTTCGTGCTACACGATTACGGGCCCGGGCGCAGCATGGCGTCGGTGCACGCCGAAGTCCCTGCGGACTGCGATTTCGTGCAGATGCACGAAGTCGTCGATACCGCCGAGCGCGAGATCGCCTCCGAGATGCACATCCCCATCTGCATCCACATGGACCCGGTCGTGCTGGACGACCCGGAGCACGAGCATGTGCGCGTCACGCTGGCGGAGTTCCTCGCCAACTACACGCCGCCGCTGAAGATGCACGATTTCCGCGTCGTTCCGGGCGATCAGCACATCAATCTGGTGTTCGACGTCGCCGTGCCGCCCGAGTTCAGGCCCGTGGATGCGCTCAAGCGCGACATCGGCGCGTATGCCGCCGGGCTCGACGCGCGCTACCGCTGCGTCATCCAAATCGACCGCGATTATTTTACGTAAGACATTCGAGGTACGCACTAATGAAGAAACTGATCTGCCTGTTGCTTTGCCTGCTCTTGATGCCGCTGACCTGCCCCGCGCAGGAAATGACCGACGAGGAGATCACGGCGCTCCTGTATGAGCTTTTGCAGCAGGAAAACGCCGACGGCGACTATCTCGTGCTGCCGGAGACGTATCAGGAGCCGGTGACGGGCGCGGGCGGCGTGTACAGCCTGTTGATCGTCGGCGTCGATTCCGACGTGTCCCTGCGCGGGCGCAGCGATACCATGCTGCTGTGCGTGCTGGACACGCACGCCGAGACGCTTAAAATGATCTCCTTCATGCGCGATCTGTACGTTTCCATTCCCGGGAAAGGGCACAACAAGCTCAACGCCGCCTATTCCTTCGGCGGCGCGGATTTGCTGCTGCGCACGCTGGAAGACAACTTCGGCGTGCGATGCGACGGCTACCTTGCCGTGAATTACTCGACGATGGTCGAGCTGGTGGACGCTATCGGCGGCGTGGAGCTGACCGTCGCCGACGAAGAACTCAAGCCCCTCAACGGCGTGCTGGAATACTACAACTACCTGCGCGGCGCGCCCGAAAAGCAGGGTCGGCTGGAAGCTGCGGGCACGCAGGTATTGACGGGTCTGCAAACGATGTCCTACGCGCGCATCCGCAAGCTCGACAGCGACTTTATGCGCGTGTCGCGGCAGCAGCGCGTGCTGACCGCCATCTATGAGCGCCTGCTGACGCTGGAATCACAATCGCTGCTGGATATCGCGGGGCAATACATGACGCGCGTAGGCACAAACGTGACGCTCGCCGATGCGCTGGAGCTCGTGCTCGTCGCGCTCTCGATGGAGCACATCGAGACGCAGACGCTCCGCATTCCCGTCGATAAGGCGTTTTCCTCCAAGACCATCAACGGCACGTATTATATCGTTCCCAACAACGCCAAAAATGAAAAAGCCGTCCGTGATTTTCTTGCCCAGTGACAGCGCTTTTTTGCGAAATTTGCCCTTTACAAATCGAATAATCTGTGCTAGAATGTCAAGCGTTGCACGGGGCATTAGCGCAGTTGGTAGCGCACAACACTGGCAGTGTTGGGGTCAGGAGTTCGAGTCTCCTATGCTCCACCAGATGAAAATCCTATCGCTTTTGCGATAGGATTTTCCAATGAAGCGCGCAATGGCGCGGAAGGAGGAACCGCCATGAACGAAAAATTCGTTCCATATGAAAAGTTGCAAAAGAAGAAGCGCCGCGCGCTCGACGCGGCGAAGCGCGGGTCATGGGGCGCTGTCGATCCCGTGACGCGCAGAGCGAAACGCTCGGACGCATACGACCGTACACAGGAAAACCGCCGCTGGCAAGCCGATCTCCGAAAGGGAACGGATGCAAGCGGCGGTTATCTTATGTGTCCTCGTCAAATCGTCGTGTGCAGGTTTCCTTTGCCTACGCTGTCCACATGGATATATACGTCCATGTATTCCACGCCGTTTTGCGTGAACACATGCTCGAAGCACGCCAGTACGTCGCGATGGACGCTCTCCTTGAAGCCGTTCGCGCCGAGGTAATCGAGGATGCGCTTGTACGCGCCGGGGATGCGCTCAAACGGCGCCGCCATCGGCTCGCGCACGCGCATGATGGCGTAGCGCGCGTCCTCTTGCTTCGCGATCTCCGCGCCCGGGCAGGTCGGCTCGAAGCCGTCGGGGAGGATGTACGCCGCCGCGTAGCCGCGCAGACCGAAGCGGTTTTGCTGTTCGGGCGATACGAACGGGAAATCCCAGCCGATGCGCTTGACGGCGCTGCCCGGGATGTCCATCAGCCCGTTTTTGCGCGCCCACGCGTCCATGTAGGCGATCACGTCGTCCTCGGGGTTCGGGGTGATCATGACGTAGCGCGCCATCGTGAAGCCCTTGACCAGCTCTATGCGCACATCGGAGAAAACGTCGGGTTTCTCGGTCAGGTCTTCGCGCAGCAGCGCGTCGAGCTTGCAGGAAAACACGTCGCATAGTTCCAGCAGCTTGGCGACCTCGGGGTATGCCTCGTCCATCTCCCACTTGGACACCGTTTGCCGGGACACGTCCAGCTTTTCCGCAAGCTGCTCCTGCGTCATGCCGCCGAGTTGCTTTCTGAGGTATTGCAGGTTCGTTCCGAATGCCATTGTCTGCGCCTCCTTTGTTTGATGTGCATACGATACCATCACGCGGTGGAAATGTGAACCGCGCGGTAATTGCGCTTTACATGCCGAACGCGCTTTCAGGTTGCGCGCTTTTTTGTCTATCGGCTTGCACCGCCTCGGCGATCATCGTTTCCTGACAGTTGACGGGCGGCTCGCCGCGCGGCACGCGCGCGTATTTGCCGCTTTCGCCGAGCGCCCACGCTTTGCGGTTGTCGGACAGCTCAACGTCCAGAATCGCCTGTATGCGCGCGCGGATGCTCGCGTCCTTGACGGGGAACGCCAGCTCGATGCGCTTGTTCAGGTTGCGCGGCATCCAGTCCGCCGAGGACAGGTAGACCTCGCGGTCGCCGCCGTTTTCAAAGGCATATACGCGCGCGTGCTCCAGAAACCGCCCGACGATGGAGCGTACGCGGATGTTTTCGCGCCCTTCTGTTTTCAGGCAGCAGATGCCGCGCACGATGAGGTCGATGCGCACGCCCGCGTCCGCCGCCTCGTAGAGCAAATCGATCATGCCCGCGTCCACCAGCGCGTTCATCTTGGCGGTGACGGCGGCGTACAGTCCGAGTGAAGCGTTCTTAATTTCACGGCGAATCAGGCGCTCGAACGCCGCACGCATAGCGTCGGGCGCAACGATCAATTCGCGCATGGGCTGCGTTTTGACAAAGCCCGTCAGCAGGTTGAAGAACGCGCCCGCCTCTTCGCCCAGCCGTTCGTCGCAGGTGAGGATGCCCATGTCGGTGTACTGCTTGGCGGTCACGTCGTTGTAATTACCCGTGCCGAGGTGCACGTACCGCGCCAGCCCGCTCATCTCCCGGCGCACGACGAGCGTGATTTTGGAATGCGCCTTGAGCTTGGGGTAGCCGTAAATGACCTGACAGCCCGCTTTTTCCAGCGCGAGGCACCAGTTGATGTTGTTTTCCTCGTCAAACCGCGCGCGCACCTCGACCAGCACCGTCACCTGCTTGCCGTTTTGTGCGGCGCGCGTCAGCGCCGCGACGATCGGGCTCTTGCCCGACACGCGGTAGAGCGTTTGCTTGATGGCGATCACGCGCTCGTCCTCCGCCGCCTCGCGCACAAAGCGCACGACGGGGTCGAAGCTGTCGTAGGGATGGTGGAAGAACAGATCGCCCGCGCGGATGGTCTTAAAAATGTTCTCCCGCGCGGTCAGGCGCGCATCCGTCCGCGGCTCGAAGGGCGCATAGCGCATGCCGTCAAAGCCCGGAAGCCCGTGCAGCTGCTTCATAAAGAAATCGGGGTGCAGCATGCCGTCCACGCGGAACAGCTCGCGCGCGCCGACCTCGAGGGGCTTTGCCAGCAGCGACAGCAGCCGGTCGTCGAAATCCCTTGGCACTTCCATGCGCACCACTTTGCCCCAAGTGCGCTTTTTGAGGTTCTTGCGCATTTCGGCAATCAGGTTGTGCGCGTCGCGGTCGTCATAGAAGAAATCGGCGTTGCGCGTGATGCGGAACGGCTGGCAGCAGACGATTCTCTGACCCGGGAACAGCCGCGCCGCGTGCGTCGCGATCACGTCTTCGATCAGTATGCCGCGCGCCTTGCCCGCGCCCATCGGCAGCAGCGTCACGCGCGGGATGCCGCTTGGCACGGCGACCAGCGCGAGCCGCGGCGGCTCGTTCTTGCCCTCGATGAGCGCCGCCATGTGCAGCGTGCGCCCCGCCAGCAGCGGAAACGGGCGCTCCCGGTCGATCATGCGCGGGGTGAGCGCGGGGGAAACGTCTTTGTCAAAGTAGCCCGACAGCCAGCGCGCCTGCTGCTCGGTCAGCTCATGCGGCGCGAGCAGGCGGATGCCGCCTTCGGCAAGCGCCGGGAGCAGCAGTTGATTGAGCACTTTATACTGCTTTTTGACCTGCTTGCGCACGCGCCGCATCAGCTCGTCCAGCCGTTTGCGCGTTCGTTCGGACGGGCGCTTGCCGTCCTCGGGCTGCGCGAGCATGCCAAGGCGCACCATCAGGAACTCGTCCAGATTACTGGATACGATGGACAGGAATTTGCCGCGCTCCAGCGGCGGATTGTCCTCGTTTGCCGCTTCCGCGAGCACGCGGGCGTTGAACTTCAGCCAGCTTGCGTCCCGGTCCGCATAGCGCGCCATGCATACCACTCCCTAATGTATCTTCTGCGTGAGCGTGATCAACGTGACGGCGGGCGCGTTCATCAGCCGGAACGGCATGCCCTTGTAGATGCTTGCCACGCCCAGCCCTGGACTGACGTACTGCGCCACGCCCAGCGACAGCGTCAGCCCCGTCACCTGCGCGTCGTCCGGCAGCCAGCCGTCATTCCCCAGCCCGGAGGAGGCGGGTGCGCGCAGCGCGCCGAGTATCGGCAGCCGCCACTGTCCGCCGTTATAATGCCCCGCTAAGATCAGCGTTACCTCGCGAAACAGCCCCGCGTTGTCCGCGTCCGACCATTCCTGCAAGGTGCGCAGCATGTTCGCCGTCAGCGGATGATGCGAAAGCAGCACCTGCGTGTGCCCCGCCATCTGCGCGCGCGCTTCAACGGAGGCGTTCAACGTTTCAAGCTGATAGTCCAGCGCGCGGAGCACCGCGCCGTTGTCGGGCGAATACGCGTCCGCGCCCGCGAGGATCTCCTCCCTGCGCGCGGTCAAGGTCGCGATGGAAGACGGAACATCCAAACTGTAAAGCGATTCGGGACAGAACCAGATTTCTTCCTTGCCGACCGTCAGCTTTTGCGGCGTGTCCAGATAAATCGCGCCCATGTCCTCGGCGACGGTGATGAACTCCGCGAGTACGCTGTCCGCGCCGTGCGCGCGCGTATAGATGGGCGCAGGGTCTTCGTCGCCCGCGATAAAATACACCGGGATATCGCCCGGAAGCGCCGCCAGCAGTTCGAGAAACGGCTGATAATCGCCGTTTGCGCCGACGACGTCGCCCGTGATGCAGACCGCTTGATACTTGAGCCCCTTGATCACGTCCGCGAAGCCCGACTGCCCCGCGCCAAAGCGCGCGCCGTGTAGATCGCTGACGTGTAGTATGGAAAACTTTTCCAGAGCCTTGGGGAGATCGACGTCGGTCACGCTCTGGCGGACGACCGTCACATGCCGGTTGTTGGCGGTGTTGATGACCGCCGCAAGCGCGATGAGCACGACGAGCGCCGCGAGGATGAGCCACCCGAAAGGATGCTTGCGCTTCTCCGGCGCGAAGGACAAACCGTCGTTTCGTCTTTTCATCGTGTTTCCTTTCCGGCTTGCCGCGCCGCCGCTTTCATTATAACAAATCGCCGCGCGGCATGCAATCGGCGATTTGCGGCGTTTGTCGGTATTTGCAGGATTTTACAGAAGGCGCGGCGAAAGCTACGGACGGAGATGGAGGGCTTGCGTATGGCGAAGCAGAAATTGGCGTATGTGTGCGCCGCGTGCGGTTATACAACGCCGCGCTGGCAAGGGAAATGCCCGGGCTGCGAGGCGTGGAACACGCTGGAAGAAACCGTCCAGAGCGCGCAAAGCGATAAAAAACCCAACAAGCGCCCCGCCGGGACGGGGCAGGACGCCGTGGCGCTGCGCGATATCGAGGCGTCCGAGCAGCCGCACCAGACGACGGGCATCGACGAGCTCGACCGCGTGCTGGGCGGCGGCATCGTCGAGGGTTCGATGCTGCTGGTTGGCGGCGAGCCGGGCGTAGGCAAGAGCACGCTGCTGTTGCAAGTGTGCGCGCTGCTGTCGCGGCTTGGCAAGCGCGTTTTGTACATCTCCGGCGAGGAGAGCGCGCGGCAAATCAAGCTGCGCGCCGTGCGGCTGGGCGCGGATCGCGAGGGGCTGCTGGTGCTTTCGGAAAACGCAATGGATGTGATTGAGAGCAAGCTGACCGATATCCAGCCCGAGTACGTCGTGGTCGATTCGATTCAGACCATGTACCGCCCCGACATGGCGAGCGCGCCCGGGAGCGTCAGTCAGGTGCGCGAGAGCGCCGCCGCGTTCATGCGCTTCGCCAAAACGACGGACTGCGCCGTCATCCTCGTCGGGCATGTGACAAAAGAGGGCGCGATCGCGGGGCCGCAGGTGCTCACGCACATGGTGGACGTGGTGCTCTATTTTGAGGGCGACTACCGGCGCGAATACCGGCTGCTGCGCGCCGTCAAGAACCGCTTCGGCTCGGTCAACGAACTGGGCATCTTTGAAATGACGGGCGACGGCATGCGCCCGGTGGAGAACGCCTCCGAAACGCTGCTGGAGCGCCGGATGCAGGGCGCGAGCGGCTCGTGCGTGTTCTGCGGCATAGAGGGTTCAAGACCGTTGTTGGTCGATTTGCAGGCGCTCGCGGCGCAGTCGTTTTACGCCGTGCCCCGGCGCACGGTCAACGGCATGGATCAGGGCAGGATCGCGCTGCTGCTGGCGGTGCTCGAAAAGCGCGCGGGGCTGCGCACGTATAATCAGGACGTGTATGTCAACGTCGCGGGCGGCATCGACCTTGGCGAGCCCGCCGCCGACCTTGCGGTATGCCTCGCGGTCGCGTCCTCGCTGCTGGAGATCCCCGTCCCCGGCGACTGCGTGGTGATGGGCGAGATCGGGCTGGCGGGCGAGGTGCGCTCCATCCCGCAGATGGAACGTCGGCTGGCGGAGTGCTTCCGGCTGGGGTTCACGCGCGTGATCTGCCCGCGCTCCGGGCTTTCGCGCGCGGCGCTGCCCAAGGGCATGCGGACGCTTTGCGTCGATACGCTCGCGCAGGCGGTACAGCTGCTCAAAACCATAGAGTAATTGTGTTTTGTTACAATTATTCCAGGGATTTTTCCATTAAGTCATAGAATCGTAATGGTAATCCGCAGCCGTGCGTGGTACAATCAAACCGTTGGCGGATAGTTCATATGCAGGGGAGGTTTTCCGAATGAAAAAGCGGTTGCTGACCATGACGCTGCTGCTTGTTATGCTGGTGTCCATCGTCTCCGCGGGGCAGGCGCGCGTTCTGGAAAGGAACATGGAAGGTGCGGACGTGCTCGAGGTGCAGCAGCTCCTTCAGGGGCTGAATTACTACGGCGGCGCGCTCGACGGGAAATTTGGCAGGGGCACGCGCGAGGCGGTGCGCCGTTTCCAGAATGTCAACGGTTTGAAGGTGGACGGCAAGGTTGGCGATAACACGCTGAAATTGCTGAAGTTGGGCAACGCCAAGGCGAACGTGGCTGTGAAGATGAGCTTCGGCAGCAATGGCGCGCATGTGGCGGGTCTGCAAAAGATGCTGGCGGACACGTACTACTTCGCCAGCGCGCAGGACGGTTACTACGGCGCGGACACCGTTCAGGCGGTCAAGGCGTTTCAGGAATCCGCAGGCATCAAGGTGGACGGCATCGCCGGTTCCGTGACCTACAACGCGCTTTCCGGGCGCACGCCCGCCATTTTCAACGGCGGCACGCCCCAGCGCTCGCTCCGCGCGACCGATCGCGGCTATGATGTGTACGTGCTCCAGAACAAGCTCGTGTCGCTAGGCTATCTTGCCGCCGGCAGCGTGTCGGGCTATTATAACAGCGATACCGTCGCCGCCATCAAGGCGTTCGAGGCGACCAACGGGCTGACCCAGACGGGCATGTGCAGCGTCACGGTGCTGCGCGCGATCTGGCCGCAGCAGTACACCGCCACGCCGACGGGCGGCGCGAAAATGGGTTCGAGCGGCTCGAACGTCGCCGATATCCAGCTTCGCCTGAAAGCGGCGGGGTATCTGCCGGGCAAGGTGGACGGCGTTTTCGGCGTCCAGACGTATAACGCGGTGGTCGCTTTCCAAGCGGCGAAGGGTCTGAAGGCGGACGGCGTCGTGGGTACGGGGACGCTCGCCGAGCTCGCTAAGATCAGCGTTGCGGGGCTTACGCCTGCTACGCCCGCGCCCGCGCCCGTCATTCCGGGCGTTGTGAATCCCGTCGCCAACACGCCGACCTATAAACTCGCGCTCGGAAGCAACTGCACCGAGGTCAAGATCCTGCAAAACATGCTCATCAACCTCGGTCTGCTCTCTGCGGGGCAGGACGACGGCGTGTATGGCAAAAAGACGTATGACGCAGTGGTCGCCTTCCAGCGTGCCGTCAGCCTCAAACGCGACGGCGTCGTCGGCGCGAAAACATGGGCGGCGCTCTACGCGCGCACGTCCCCGTGATCACGGTTTGATGTCCGCGTAAGCGGCGCGACCCTCCCTTTTGCATGAAGCGGCGCATGTTCGGCAACGCTAGGTGCAAAAGGGAGGGTTTTGTTTATGGAAAGAACCGCTGCATTCAAGCGCCACGCGCTCGCGCTGCTGCTGACCGCGACGCTGCTGCTCGCCGGGTGCGCCGCCGGGGGCGAGAACGAACAAGCGCCCGCGAACACGGACGGTCAGGCGAGCGAGCCGCGCGCGGCGCTCGTGCCCGAAAAGCTCGAACGCGGGGAGGACGGCGTGCCGATGCTGTCCGTCTACCAGCAGGACGAGGAACGCGTCGCCGATATGGACGTGGAAACCTACCTGCACGGCGTACTGGCGGGTGAAATGAAGAACGACTGGCCGATGGAGGCGCTGAAAGCGCAGGCGATCCTCGCGCGCACGTTCGTACTCAAGTTCTGCTCGGAAAAGCAGAGCCGCTACGAGGGCGCGGACATATCGACCGACATCGAGGAAGCGCAGGCATACGACGCGACGGGCATCAACGAGCGCGTGATCCAGGCGGTCGAGGAAACGCGCGGGCTGGTGCTCACGCATCAGGGAGCGCTGCCGTACGCGTGGTTTCACGCGCACTCGGGCGGCATGACGGCGACCGCGCAGGAAGGCTTGGGCTATAAACAGGAAGCGCCGTACACACAGAACGTGCGCGGCGAAGAATCGGACGCCGCGCCGTCGTCCACGGCGGAATGGGAAGCGGACTTTACCGCCGAGGAGTTCGTTGCCGCCGCGAAAAAAGCGGGCGTCGTCGTCAGCACGGTCGAGAGCGTGTCAGTCGGCGAGCGCGGCGACAGCGGACGCGCCGTGACGATCCTCGTGGGCGGGCAAGCCGTTTCCGCGCCGGAGCTGCGCATTGCGCTGGGCGCGGACAAAATGCGCTCGACGCTGCTGACGAGCCTGAAGATCGCAAACGGCAGCGTGCACATGGCGGGCAAAGGCTTTGGTCACGGCGTAGGCATGCCGCAATGGGGCGCTTACGCGCTCGCCGAGCAGGGACGCTCGGCGGAGGAGATCGTATCCTATTATTTCAAAGATATCACCGTGGAAAAGGCTTGGTAGCGCGCGTTATGTGTTCCGCGTGCGCACGGTTTGTATGCCGGGATGCTCGGAAAGCTGCGTCACGATGTCGATGTAGGTGAACTTCGCGGGCAGGTGCAGGGTGTACAGGTTGGTGTACATGTTCAGGTCGTTGTTGACCGCCGAGGACAGCGTTTCCACCTGAAAGTCGATGTCCAGAATTTTCACGCCCTTTTCCTCAAAGAACTGGTTGATGAAGTTTAACGTTTCGGCGCGGTGCACGAACGTGATTTCCACGCGCTTGATGGCGTTGACATGGATGATGCGCTGGAGCACGGTCAGCACGACGATGACGATGACGCAGCCGACGACCGCGACGGCGTAATGCCCGTAGCCGATGGCAAGCCCGAGGCACGCGACGTTCCACAGGCTGGCGGCGGTCGTCAGCCCGGCGATTTTTTTCTGCGCGATGAAGATCGTGCCAGCGCCGAGGAAGCCGATGCCGCTGACAACCTGCGCGCTCATGCGCCCGACGCTCAAGGTGACGTTGCCCGCGATGCCGGAAGCCATCAGATCGTCTTGTAAGATACATTCGAGGAGCGCAATCATCGTCGAACCAAGGCACACCAAAACGTGCGTGCGCATACCCGCGGGGCGGTTCTTATATTCGCGCTCGATGCCGATCGCGCCGCCGACGAGCACGGCGATGCCGATGCGCAGGAGGATCTCCAGCCACGGCAGCGCCAAAATGCTCGCAAAGTCAGAAGTCAGGGTGTTGCTCATGATAAAACGCATCCTTCCGGATTTGATGAATGGGATTGTATCATATCGCACAGGATATTGCCAGCGTTTTCTGTAAATATTACAGATTTCTACGATTTCTGGGTTGGATTCCAGTTATTTCCTGTTCTGCGTTTTCACTCCTTGACAGATTCGCCCAATGTCCGTATAATGCGTGTATATCCCGGCGATGAAGGGAAGAGGCGGTCATGCCCCGCGCAAAGAGAGGGAGAGAGGGTGGGAATCTCCCGGCGGGCGGGCGGCGGGACGACCCGGAGCCTCCCGTGAGAGCGGGCGTTTTCCGCGATAAGGAGCATAAGCGGCGCGGGGGTTTCCCTGCGCAAGCAGGGTGGCAACGCGAAGCGTATTCGTCCCATGCAGGGTGCATGGGCTTGTTTTTTAGGAGGGAATCACATGCTGACACAAGCGCCCAAAGGAACCAAGGACATGTCGCCGAAGGAAGCGCACCTCTGGCAGACGATCGAACGCGCCGAGCGCGAGGCGGCGGAAACGGCGGGATACCGCGAAATCAGAACGCCCATCTTTGAGCACACTGAGTTGTTTCTGCGCGGCGTGGGCGACACGACCGACATCGTGCAAAAGGAGATGTACACCTTTCTGGACAAGGGCGAACGCTCGATCACGCTGCGCCCCGAGGGCACGGCGGGCGTGGTGCGCGCGTTTCTGGAGGGGAAGCTGTTCGCGGAGGCGCTGCCCTGTAAGCTCTATTATGTGAGCATCCCGGTGTTCCGGTATGAAAATCCGCAGTCCGGGCGGCTGCGCGAGCATCACCAGTTCGGCATGGAGTGTTTCGGCGGGAAAGAGCCGACGGTCGAGGCGGAGCTGATTGGCACGCTGATGCGTCTGCTGTCGGGGCTGGGGCTGAAAAACCTATCGGTGCATATCAATTCCATCGGCTGCCCCAAATGCCGCCCCGCCTATCACGCGCGCCTCAAGGAATTTCTCGGGAGTCGGCTGTCCGACCTGTGCCCAACGTGCCGCGAGCGCTTTGAGCGCAACCCTCTGCGCGCGCTGGACTGCAAGGTGGAGTCCTGTAAGGCGCTCGTTAAGGACGCGCCGTCCATGCTCGATATGCTCTGCGACGAATGCGCCGGGCACTTTGCGCTGCTGCAAACGCTGTTGACGGCGCAAGGCGTTCCCTTCAAGGTGGACAGCCGCATCGTGCGCGGGCTGGATTATTACACGAAGACGGTGTTTGAAATCATCATGCAGTCCGGGCGCGAAGGGCTGGCGCTGTGCGGCGGCGGGCGGTATGACGGGCTGGTGGAGGAGCTTGGGGGACCTGCGACCCCGGCGGCTGGCTTCGGCATCGGCATCGAGCGCATATTGATGGAGCTGCGCAACGCGGGCGCGCTCGCGGACGCGCCGAGCGTATGCGACGTGTACATCGCCAATATCGGCGACGACGCGCGCGTGCCCGCCTTTACGTTCGCACAGCGCCTGCGCGCGCTTTCCGTCAAGGCGGACTGCGACCACGCCGCACGCTCGCTCAAAAGCCAGTTCAAGCTGGCGGATAAACTGGGGGCGCGGTATGTCTGCGTCATGGGCGGCGACGAGCTTGCGCGCGGCGCGGTCAAATTGCGCGATATGCAGACCAAAGAAGAACGCGAGCTGCCGCTGGACGGCGCGGCGGATGCAATACAAGCGATGCTGGCAATTTGAAAGGAAGAATGAGTATGGACAGGACATGGATCGCGAACGCGCGCGTGGGCGAGCGCAATAAGTTTCAGGGCTTTGTCGAAAACATCCGCAACAAGCGCGTCATGGCGTTTCTGGTGCTGCGCGACTGCTCGGGGCGCATCCAGCTAACGGTCGAAAAAGAGAAATACCCCGAATTGGCGGCGCCGGTGGACAAGCTGACGGTCGAATCGGTCGTGACGGTCGAGGGCATGGTGGTGGAAAACAGCT
>CAZEIC010000066.1:0-15375 GCA_964512175.1 uncultured Oscillospiraceae bacterium
GAACAGATCGAGCTCCTTGCCGAGCTTGCGGTGATCGCGCTTTTTGGCTTCCTCGATGCGCGCGAGGTACTCGTCCAGCTCCGCCTTATCAAAGAACGCCGTGCCGTAAATGCGCTGCAGCATCTTGTTTTTCTCGCTGCCGCGCCAGTACGCGCCCGCGATGGAGGTCAGCTTGAACGCCTTGACCTTGCCGGTCGACGGCAGGTGCGGCCCCGCGCACAGGTCGGTGAAATCGCCCTGTTTATAGAAGGAGATCGTCTCGCCCTCGGGCAAGTCTTCAATCAATTCCACCTTGTACGGCTCGTTCTTATCGCGCATGAAGGCGATCGCTTCCTCGCGCGGCAGCTCAAAGCGCTCGAGGCGCTCGTTGCGCTTGACGATGCGCTGCATCTCCTTTTCCACGTCCGCAAGGAACGCGGGCGTGAACGGCTCGTCCACGTCGAAGTCGTAGTAAAAGCCCGTGTCGATGGCGGGGCCGATGGCGAGCTTGGCGCTCGGCAGCAGCGTTTTGACCGCCTGCGCGAGCACGTGCGAGGCGGTGTGCCGCAGCGCGCGCTTGCCGGCGTCGTCCTCGAACGTCAGGATCTCCAGTTCGTCGCCGTCCTTGACTTCGCGCCAAAGCTCGGTGACGCTGCCGTTGATGCGCGCCGCCAGCGCGTCCTTTTTGAGCTGCTGGCTGAGCTTGCCAGCGATGTCGAGCGCCGTCAAGCCGTCCTCGAACGCGCGTTTCTCGCCCCGGATGATGATGTCCATGCCAAACCCTCCTTTTGAAGTACAAAAAAACATTCGTCCCTACTTGTGTAGGGGCGAATGGTCTTCGCGGTTCCACCCTGCTTTGTGCTCTGATGGCGCTCTATCGCGCGCCGCGCGCCCACGGTCGGGAGGTGGTGCTTGCCTTCTGCTCGTCCGGGCGCGCTTGCAGCCAATGGCGCGCTCTCTCTGCTGGGCGGCTTGGAAGGGGCGTGTCCCCCGTCATCCCTCGGGATAGGGGGAGTATACCGCAAAGGAAAGCGGAATGTCAACACCTATTTCCAGTTTTCCAGCACGCGCACGAACCCCTCCAGCACGCCGGGCAGGCGCACGTCGGAAAGCGCCACGACGGGCAGCCGTGCCACCACCGCGCCCGAGAGCATCACGGCGGCGGAACCCAGCGTATCGCCCGCCTTGACGGGCGCGCGCACAGACCCCGGCAGCGTCAGTTCGACCGACACCGCGCCCGCCTGCCCGGACTTGAGCAGCATCGACAGCCCCGCGCCGTACCCGACCTCCACGGAATCGCGCCCGCCCAGCTCCACGCGCACGCTTTCGCCCGTCGGTTCGCCCTTGACGGCGATCTGCGCGCGGGAGTAGGTCGCAAACCCGTAATCGAGCATGGCGCGCGCTTCGTCAAAGCGCGTCTGGCTCGCCTGCACGCCCAGCACCACGGCGACAAGGCGCATGCCCTTGCGCTCGGCGGTCGCCGACACGCAGTACTTGGCTTCGTTGGTCGAGCCGGTCTTGAAGCCGTCGCAGTCGGTATAGAAGCGGATCAGGCGGTTGGTGTTCGTCAAGTCGGTCGTGCGTCCGCCCGGGTGCTGAAGCGAATAAAGCCACGTCTTGGCGTACTCGTGGTATTCCGGGTGCTTGGCGAGCGCACAGGACAGCGCCGCCACGTCGCGCGCGGTGGTGTACTGCCCGTCAACCGGCAGCCCGGTGCAGTTCTTGTACTGCGTATTGTCGAGCGCCAGCTCCGCCGCGCGCGCGTTCATCAGCGCCACGAACGCGCCCTCCGTGCCCGCGACGCGCTCGGCGAGCGCCACCGCCGAATCGTTCCCCGAGGCGACGATGGTCGCGCGCAGCAGCTCCTCCAGCGGGTATTTCGCGCCCGCGTCCAGCAGCGCCGTCGAGCCGCCCGTGCGCGCGGCGGTCGGCGATATGCTGATCTCCTCGGCAAGCGAAAGCTCGCCCGATTGCAGGCGCTCGAAAACCAGCAGCAGCGTCATGAGCTTTGTGACCGACGCTACCGGCCGTCTTTCATCGGCGTTCTTCTCAAAGATGACCGCGCCGCTTTCCGCGTCGCAAAGCAGCGCGCAAGGCGCGGTGAGCGCCACCGGCACAACGTCCTCCAGAGGCGCAGCGGCTGCGCGAGCAAACGGAAACAACACGAACCCCACCGCCAACAGCAGGCATAACAACGTTCTTTTCAAGCGCGCGTCCCCCTCGTTCCATTTCGCAAATAGCATGCGCAAAGGGGGAATCCGTTATGCGCGTTATGACTCTATCTTGAACTCGCCGAACCCTTCGCCCAGCGTTTCATGCGCGTTGGTGACGAACAGGAAGGCGCTTTTGTCTTCCTCGTGGATGAGCGCCTTGATTTTGGGCAGCTCGGCGCGCCCCACGACGCACAGGATGACCGACAGCGCCTTGCCCGAATACGCGCCCTTGCCGTTTAGCAGCGTCGCGCCGCGCTCCAAGTCCGTCAATATGCGCGCGGCAATCTGCTCGGCATTCGCGCTGACCACAAAGCACGCCTTGTCCGAGCCCATGCCGCCGTCGAGCACCAGATCGACCACGCGCGCCGACACGAAAATGCAAATCAGCGCGTACAGCGCGTACAGCGCCGACATCGTGAACCACGCCGCCATGATGACCGCGCAGTCCACAGCGAACAGGAACACGCCGACCGTGATGTACGGAAACTTGCGGTGCACCATGCGCGCGATCATGTCCGAGCCGCCCGTCGTCGCGCCGCCGCGCAGGATCAGCCCCAGCCCGACGCCCAGCAGTATGCCGCCGTAGACCGAGCCCAGCAGGATATCGTCCGTCACCGCCGTGCACGGCAGCAAGTCGATGAGCACTGAAAAAATGACCGTCGCGATCAACGACCGGAAGACGAACACGCGCCCCATCGTGCGATAGCCCACGATGAACAGCGGCAGGTTGAGCAGCAGGCTCGTCAAGCCGATGGGCGCGGAAAACAGGTAATTGAGGATGGTCGCGATGCCCGTCAGCCCGCCCGGGGCGATCTTGTTGGGCGTGAGAAACATGGGGTACGCCGCCGCGCCGACCACGCAGCCCAGCACGATTTGCAGATACGCGCGCACGCGAGCGTCCGCCAGCGCGCGCTCCAGAAAGCCTTTTTGCACGAAAATCCACTCCGATCGGTCGATTCCAGTTGTAAATTCGCGGGTTTTCAGAATTTTCCTGCCGTTTCAGGGCGTTTTCATGAAATAAAACGCTTGACGCTGTAACAGAATCGTAATATACTGTACAAGGATGAATATGTGGCTTTTTTGACGCGGCGATTCGCCAGCTCGATAGATATATGAGGTGCTGACAGATGATCGGTAGCAAAAGGACTTTCCACACGGCGGCGCGCCTGCTGTGCGCGTTGATGGCATGCGTGCTGCTCCTTTCGAGCGCGCCCCTGCCGGGTGCGGCGACAGAGCCGGTCAGCTATGGCCGCGTGAAGATCGACAAGGTGCTCTTCCGCAAAAAGATCAACGAGAGCGATTACTGGTCGCGCCTGAACACGGGCTGGGTGCTCAAAATCGAGGACACGCAGACGGTCGGCACGGAAATCTGGTACAAGCTCTCGGGCAATACGCCCGAGCACATGACCCGCAACTACACGGGCTACATCAAGAGCGACTTTTTCACGCCCATGACCGCCGCGGAACAGGCGGCGTGGCTGCTCAACCCCGTGCAGCCCGGCGAGGGCGCGACGACGACCGCGACGGCAACGCCCCAACCTTCGACGACCGTCATGAGCGGCTACGCCATCACGTTGATCGCCGGCGCGAATGTGCGCCAGACGGCGGACCCTGCGGGCACGCCGCTGACCGCGCTTGCCAAGGACGTGCTGGTGACGGTGATCTCGACGGGCACGGACTGGCACCGCGTCACGTCGGGCGCGTATACGGGCTATATTCAGGCGACCGCCGTCAAACTGCTGACCGACGCGGAATACAAGGCGCTGACGAGCGGCGCGTCCACGCCCGTGCCGCAGGGCACGCGCATGGGCACGGTGCAGATCACCAAAGCCAACACCAACCTGCGCAACGCGCCCGCAGGCTCTTCCATGGCGCAGATCGCGAAGCATACGCAGCTGGGCTATTACGCCTACCCGGAACGCAAGAACGGCTATGACTGGCTGTACGTGTACGACGACGCGACCAAGACGTACGGCTATATCCGCGGCGATTGCTATTCCTTTGTCGGCGGCACGCCCGCGCCCACGCAGCCGCCCACGCCCACGCCCGTTCCGACGCTAGTGCCGACCGCCACGCCGAAAACGGCGCTTGGCTACGCCACCGTCACCAAAGCCAACACCAACCTGCGCGACACGCCGAGCGGCTCGTCCCTCGCGCAAATCGCGAAAAACCAGCAAGTGCCCTACTACGCCTACCCGACGACGGCGGGCGGGTATAACTGGCTGTATGTCTACGATTCCGTCAGTCAGCGCTTCGGCTATATCCGCAGCGACTGTTACGCTTACGTCGGCGCGTCGCCCGCGCCCACCGCGCCGCCCGCCTCCGCCACCTCGACCGTCGCGCCCGTCACGTCGGGCTATGTCAAGCTCATCAAGGGCGGCGTCAACATGCGCGACGCGGCGGACGGCGACACCATCGCCCAGCTTTCGCGCGGGACGATCCTTCCCTATGTGACGACGGCTTCGGCGGGCGGGTATCTGTGGTACAGGGTCTCCTCCACGCAGTACGGCTACGGCTATATCCGTTCGGACATGCTGGTGCTGTGCGACGCGGCGGGCAACACGCTCGCCCCGGGCGCTACGCCGCCGCCTTCCTCCGGCGCGACGACGCCGCCCGCTACGGGCGACACGGTGTACGGCTACGTGCGCACAACCAAGTCCTCCGTCAACCTCCGCGCCGAGCCGCGCTCGGGCGTGCAGATCTACACGCAGCTGCCCCGCAACGTCGTGTATCCCATCATCGGCGCGACGGTGCTCGGCTCGTCCTATAGCTGGTTCTACGTGCGCGCCGACGGCTACGCGGGCTATCTGCGGAGCGACTGCGTGCATCAGTTGACCGACGCGGAAGTGCAGCAATACCTCGCGGGCACGGGCGGGACGACCCCGGTCGCCACGCTGCCGCCGACTGGCACGCAGCCCTCGAGCTACATCCAGACCACGCTCAACAGCGTCAACCTGCGCAAGTCCGCCAGCAAGGATTCCTCCGCGCTGTTCAACGTCAAGAAGGGCACGGTCATGCCGTATACCGACACGACGACGACCGGCGGTCAGCTCTGGTACAAGGCGACGTATCAGGCGCAGACCATCTGGGTGCTCGGCACATGCGTAAAGATCATGACGCAGGCGGAATACCAGCAGTATATCGGCGTCGTCACGCCGACGACCGCGCCGACCGCCGTGCCCGATCCTTCGCTGATGAGCGACAAAGCGCTGACGACCATCGCCAACCTGCTCATCCGCAAGACGGCAAGCCAGTCGGGCTCCAGCCTGCTGAAAATGTACACGCTCGGTACGCTCGTGACCGTCACGGGCAAAACGACGACCGCAGAGGGGTACACGTGGGTCGAGGCGACCAATTCCGGCGTGACGGGCTGGGTACGCGGCGATTACCTGCGCATCCTAACCAAGACCGAGGCGGCGCTCTACGCGCAGACGGGCAACCCCGACGCGCCCAAGGAAGCCAGCTACCGCACGCTGCGCAAGGGCATGTCGGGCAGCGACGTGACCGCGATGCAGACCGAGCTTTATAAGCAGGGCTACCTCGCGGCAAACGAAATCGACGGCGAATACCTGACGATCACCGTCAACGCCGTCATCAAGTACCAGCGCAACAACGGGCTTGTGGTGGACGGCATCGCCGGGCCCAACACGCTGCACGCGCTCTTTGGCACAGTGCCGGTCGGCACGGGCAGCCTGATCAACGGCTCGTCCGTCGCCGTCACGCTCAACCCGGTCGAGAAGATCGACTGGTACACGGGCGGCATCCAGAGCATATACGCGCGCGGCACGACCGCCATCATCACCGACGTCAAAACCAACATCTCCTTCCGGGCGCGTCGCTGGGCGGGCGGACGGCACGCCGACGTCGAGCCGCTGACCGCCGCCGATACCGCCGCCATGTGCCGCATCTACGGCGTGAAGACCGCGCAGGCGATCTCCGACGGGAACATGTACCAGCGCCGTCCCATTTGGGTGACGATCGGCAATCGCACGTTCTGCGCCTCGATGTACGGCATCCCGCACAATTATCCAGACGGCGATACCATCGACGACAACGAGTTCAACGGACAGTTCTGCGTCCACTTCGTCAACAGCGAAGTCCATGAATCGCAAAAGGTGGACGCAAACCACATGGCAGCCATCCAATACGCGTATGACCATGCAGCGCAGCGAAAATAACGGATATCTGATCGTCGGCGGCGGGGCTTCGGGCCTCGCCGCCGCTGTTTGCGCGGCGCGGCGCGGCAAGCGCGTGGTCGTGCTCGAACGCTTGAGCGCGCCCGGCAAAAAACTGCTGGCGACCGGGAACGGGCGCTGCAACCTGCTCAACGTCGGCACGCCGCAGTACGAGGGCGGCGCGGTGTTCGCAGAGCGCGTGCTCTCCTTTTGCCCCGCGTCCCGCGTGCTCGATTTCTTCCATTCTATAGGGCTTGCGACGGCGCAGGAAGCGGACGGGCGCGTATACCCGGCGTGCAATCAAGCGTCCGCCGTGCTCGACGTGCTGCGCGCCGCGTGCGACCGCCACGGCGTGCGCATCGTGACCGATTGCCGCGTCACGGCGCTCAAGCGGGTCGGCGGCGGCTTTCTGGCGGAAACGGACGGCATGGGGCAGTTCGCCGCCGAGGGCGCGCTGATCGCGGGCGGCGGTATGGCAGCGCCGAGGCTGGGCAGCGACGGCAGCGCCTACGCGCTTTTAACGGCGCTGGGGCACACGCTGTTCACGCCGCTTCCCGCGCTGTCGCCGCTGGAAACGCCGCACAACAAGATTCGCGGGCTGTCGGGGCTGCGCATGCCCGCCATCCTGACGCTGTGCGAGGGCGATTCGCCCGTCGCGGCAGCGCAGGGCGAAATGCTCGTGACCGATTATGGCATCAGCGGCGTATGCGCCATGCAGCTCGCGCGCGCGGCGCAGGCGCTGAAGCGCCCCGTTTTGTACGTCGATTTGTCGCCCATGCTGGGGATCGCGCCGACGCGGTACGCGCGCGTTCCGGCGACCAATGTCCGCAAGAACACGCAAAAAGCGCTCGCGCTGCTGCAAAAACGGCAAGAAACGCTGCCGGATTCGCTGCTGACCGGGCTTGTGCCGCGCCTGCTCGCGCAGAAGCTCGCGCACTATCCCATCGAAGCGCTTGCCGAGCAGTTGACCGCCTTTTCGCTGCCCGTGACGGGCGTACGCGGGTTCGAGCAGGCGCAGGTCACGCAGGGCGGTGTGGATACGCGCGATTTCGATGCCGAAACCATGCGCTCGCGGCTTGTGCCGGGGCTGCAGGCGGCGGGCGAAGTGCTCGACGTGGACGGCGACTGCGGCGGATACAACCTGCTGTTCGCTTGGGCGAGCGGCATATTGGCGGGCACGGCTTACACATGAACGATATGGACGGGCGGCGCAATGCCGCCCCTACGAGAGCATGAGATTCCATCCCCGTCGTAGGGGCGGATGCCTACATCCGCCCGCATACACGGATATTTTTCGCGGGTCGATGTGGGCATCGACCCCTACAAGGGGTATTGAACGCCCGCTGCTCGTTCATGCGTAAGCCGCGTACTGGCTGGAGAAAGCGCTTGACAGATGAAAAGCGCTTATGCTAGACTGACTGCAAGCGATTCAGGAGGGATGCTCATGACAGAGGAAATGCGGGAGTTTGCCAGCGAGCTGCTCAATGGCGTCAGCGTCATGATGTCGGAGCAGGAGAACAGAATCGTCACGAATCTAATGACCTATATCGAAAACGGCGTCGCCAAGGACGTGCGCGTGCTGGCGGAAAAAGTACAGTCGCTCGACACGCGCGTGGGCGCGCTGGAGGAAGCCGTCGCCAACCTGCAGGAAGATATGACCGTCGTCAAGCTGACCGTCACGCATCAAAACAAGGAAATCTACGAGCTCAAGCGGATATCGGGCTGACGCTGGAACAAGAGTATTTTGCACGCGGTCACACGCGGGAAAGACGTGTGACCGTGTTTTTTGTCTGCATTTTTCGCGCGGTCGAGCGTATGTTCGCGTATTTGTATACAGATAACATTTTCACAACAAATGTGTTACAGCTTCATGAACACCTGCCCGGGTGTGGAGAATCACGGGTATAAACGGCACGCCAGCCTGTGGATAACTTCGTTTATGCGCGCCTTTTTGTCCCCGATTTCCACAGAAACGGCAGTTTTACCAGCGTTTACGGGCTTTTTCCTGTGGATAACCCTGTGGACAGTGTGGATAGACCGGGTTTGCATATACGGCACAGCAATATACCGTATATACGGCGCGCGAGGCGTGTAAACCCTTGACGATGCGTGTCGCACGCTTGAATATGCTGTATGTTCGTGCATAAATAACCATATATTCAGCATAAAGATAAATGATGGGGGTGTGGATAAGCATGTGGAGAGTCTGTGCGCTGGCGCTGGTCGCGGCGCTCGTTCTAGCGGGGTGCGCCGGGGTCGAAGCGCCGGGCGAGCGCGTCGCGCCAACGACCAAGCCGCCGCTTGCGGGGCTGCGCGTGTGCGTCGATCCGGGGCACGGCGGGTACGACGGCGGCGCGCGGGCGCGTGATTCGCTGGTCTGGGAGAGCGCGGTCAACCTGTCTGTCGCCAAGAAGCTCGCAACCGCGCTTGCAGCCGCGGGCGCTTCGTGCGTCATGACGCGCGAGGACGATTCCGACCTTGCCGACGCCGGCTCCGGCAGAAAGCGCCGCGACCTGCTCGCGCGGCTGGAGGTCGCCAAGGCGGCGGGCGCGCAGGTGTACTTGAGCGTGCACATGAACGAATACCGCAGCCGCGCAGAGTCCGGACCGCAGGTGTTCTTCCGCGCGGGCACGGAGGGCGAGGCGCTCGCGCACGCTTTACAGGCGGCGCTGATCGCCGGTCTGTCGCCGCCCAAGGAGCGCGTGGCGCAGGCGGGCGACTATCTCGTACTGTCGCTGGACATCCCGTCGGCGCTCGTCGAGTGCGGCTTTCTGTCCAACGCGCGCGAGGAAAAGTTGCTGCTGGATGCGCAATACCAGCAAAAAATCGCGGACGCGATCGTTGCTGGGCTGACGGCATGGCGCGAAGCGCCACAACCCGAATAGGCGGTACAAAAACTGTTTTTCGGCGCTTCCCTCTTGACGGCGGGAAGCGTCGTGTTTTATGATTGCCCGGTATTTTTCGGAGGGGGTGCTGCTATGGAAACCAAGTTCATCTTCATCACGGGCGGCGTGGTGTCCTCGCTGGGCAAAGGCATCACGGCGGCGTCGCTCGGGCGTTTGCTCAAATGCCGGGGGCTGTCGGTGTCCATGCAGAAGCTCGACCCCTACATCAACGTCGACCCCGGCACGATGAGCCCCTACCAGCATGGCGAGGTGTTCATCACAGACGATGGCGCGGAGACCGACCTCGACCTTGGGCACTACGAGCGCTTCATCGACGAGGCGCTCACGCAGCGCGCGAACGTCACCAGCGGTCGCATCTACAAGACCGTCATCGACCGCGAGCGACGCGGCGGGTATCTGGGCGCGACGGTGCAGACCATTCCGCACATCACCAACGAAATCAAGGACAACATCCTCGCCATATCGCACGGCGAACGCGCGCCCGATATCGCCATCGTCGAAATCGGCGGCACGGTAGGCGACATCGAAGGGCTGCCGTTCTTGGAGGCCGTGCGTCAGCTTCGGTTCGAGCTTGGGCGCGAGCGCACGCTGTTTGTGCACGTCACGCTCGTCCCCTACATCCGCGCGGCGGGCGAGCTGAAAACCAAGCCCACGCAGCACAGCGTCAAGGAGCTCGGCAGCCTCGGCATCCAGCCCGATATCCTCGTGTGCCGCGCAGAGCGCGCGATTCCCCAAGAGATGCGCGACAAAATCGGCATGTTCTGCAACATGCCGCCGCGCAGGGTCTTTGAAAACCTCGACGCGCCCTCGCTCTACGAAGTGCCGCTGATGCTGCACGAGGAGGGCTTGGACGAGCGCGTGTGCGAGCTGCTGGGGCTGGGCGGCATGCCGTGCGCGCTGGACGATTGGCGCGCGATGGTCGCGCGGCAAAAGCAAGCGCGCGCCGACGTGGAGATCGCGCTGGTCGGCAAATACGTGCGCCTGCCGGACGCGTATTTGAGCGTGGTCGAAGCGCTGTCGCACGCGGGGTTCGCGCAGGGCGCGCGCGTGCGCGTGCGCTGGGTGGACGCGGAAACCGTGACAGATGAGAACGCCGCAAGCCTGCTCGCGGGCGCGGCAGGCGTGCTCGTGCCGGGCGGCTTCGGCGCGCGCGGGCTGCAAGGCAAGATCGCCGCCATCCGCTGGGCGCGCGAAAACGGCGTGCCCTTCCTCGGGCTGTGTTTGGGCATGCAAATGGCGTGCGTGGAGTTCGCGCGCAATGTGCTGGGGCTTTCGGACGCCGACACCACCGAGGTCAACGAGCAGACGAGCGCGCCCGTCATCTGCCTGATGCCCGATCAGAACCTGCAAAACCTCGGCGGCACGATGCGGCTGGGCGCGTACCCCTGCGCGCTATCGGAAGGCTCGCTGGCAAAAAAGGCATACGGCAAAGCGCTCGTGCGCGAGCGTCACCGCCACCGCTACGAGTTCAACAACGCCTATATCGAGGCGTTCGAGCGCGCGGGCATGCGCTTTTCAGGGCGCAACCCGGAGCGCGGGCTGATGGAGATTATCGAGCTGCCAAGCCACCCGTTCTTTCTGGCGACGCAGTTCCACCCCGAGTTCCTCAGCCGTCCCGACCGTCCGCACCCGCTTTTCTGCGCGTTCGTGCACGCCGCGCTGCGAAAATAACGAACATCAGCCCCATGCCGCACAGCGCGCCGGACAGATCGAGCCACACGTCGGCGATCATCGGGCCGCGCCCGGTCAGGATCTGGATGCTCTCGTCCAGAAACGCGACCGTAAAGCAAAAATACCCGGCGCATACCGCGCGCCGGGCGCGTACAGGGCGAGCGAGCGCGAACGCCAGCGCGCCGAGCACGAAGAACTCCACGAAATGCGCGATCTTGCGCACGTCCATCGCCGCCATCACCGTGTCCGCGCGCGCCTCGCCCGCCAGCGCCGCGACGACCGGGCGCACGACGATCTCCACGAGATCCGCCGCTTTCCCGCTTTCCGCGAGCGAAGCGTCGCGCGGCAGCAGCGAGTTGCCAAAGATGAAGGCGACCGTCAGCGCGGTCGCCAGCAGCAGCGCCGCGCGCGGTCTGTCCAGCTTGCGTTTCATGCCGCCATTCTATCAAAAAGCGCGGCGGTCTGTCAATCCATTTCGATCACGCCGGGGTAATAGACCGCCAGCTCCTCCGAATCGTTGAGGAAGGTTGCTTGCGCGTCCTGCTCGGGCGTATAGTCCTTGCCCTCGACCTGCAGTTTCACTTGCTTCACGCCCGGGAACTGCATGGCGGTGTAGAGCACGGCGTTGAGCGCCTGCCGCGCGTTCTCGCCCTGCATGGCGTCAACGAACTCGCGCGTGAAATTGACGGTCACAACGCCGCTTTTCATGGAAACGCCCAGCAGCCCGCAATCCTTGGGCAGCGGCGCGGTCAGCCCGCTGTCGGGCTTGGGACCCTTACACAATTCGAGCATGGCGGTCGTTACGTCCGCCGTGGAAAAGACGGTGCGCGTGACGGGCACGAGCATGCGCCCGGTCTGCGAGGGAAAATATAGCCGCACCGAGGACGAGCCGGTCGTCGTCAGCGCCGTTTCCAAGCTTTCGATGTTCACCGTCGCGCCGGTGAACTCGCCCGAAACGTCCGTGCCATAGGCGAGCATGGAGCGCTTTTGCCCGTCGAACAGGAAGGACACCGCCTCGACCGTGTCAAACTCGCACAGCGTCTGCGACACGGCGGCGACCATCAGGCTTTCCTCCTCGGCGCTTTTGCAGGCGAGCGCCTCTTTGGACAGATCGACGCGCGCCTGTCCGTCCGCGATGTCCAAATCGAACGTCGTGCCCGCCGGGACGACGGTCATCAGCCCCAGCCGCGCGGCGCGCAGGTCGTTCTCGCTGGAGGCGACCAGCAGCGAAAGCGCCGCCTTGGCGATGCCCTCGGTCTTTTCCACGCGGCTCGTCACGGGCACAAGGTAGCCCTCGCCGTCCTGATAATAGACCACCGCCGTCTGCGTTTCGGCGGGCGGCTGCGCGACCGTTTCTATCGGGATCTCTCCAAGCTGTTCCTCGTAGCGCGTGTACGCGCCGTCCCCGCCGCGCAGCGCGAGCGCCACCACCAGCGCCGCGGCGCAGAGGATCAGCATGCGTTCAACGTCCGTGCGCTTGATCGATAATTTCATCGTGTTCCACTCCTTGCTTGCGTCGTTGTCAAAGTGTATGACGGACAAGGAAAACGCATGCGTTGTGATTCTCTTTACTTTTCCCCGCAAACAGAATATAATGGAAGCGTCCCGCATGGAAAGACGCTTTTTTGACGTGCCGGGCGCAATACGCAAGGAGGCAACCGCATGAAATACAAGGCGCTGGCGGCGCTCGCGATAGCGCTCGTACTGCTGGCTTCCCCGGGGCTGTGTCAGGTGGAACAAAACCCCAACCTCGACGCGGCGTTTTCGATGATCGAGCAGGGCAACCTCTTTCTGGAGAAATACAACGAGCTGACGGGCGCGGGCGTCGAGGCGCGGCTGGAATTCGGCGCGCCCTACTGCTTCGGCGGCTCGCAGAAGGAGGAGGATCTGCTCGTTCCGCGCAAGGCGCTGGAGACGACCAAGTATTACCGTGCGGGCAAGCGCTATCTGGGCGGGTTCGACTGCGCGGGCTTTGCGCGCTGGGTGTGCTCGCAGGTCGGCAAGCCCAAGCTCGACACGCTGGAATACCTCATCACCAAAAAGCTCAAGTACAAGGACAACCAGCTTCCCATCAAGGACAAGCCCTACGACGAGCTCAAGGATTACTTGGAAGTCGGCGATTTCCTCGTCGCCAAGAAGGGCGCGCGGCACATCATGATGTACATCGGCACGCTCGCGGACTACGGCTACACGGAGGCGACCGCGCCCGAGCTTGCCGCATACCTCGAGTACCCGCTCGTCATCCACTCGGGGCACAACCCCATGCACGGCGCGTGGTACGCCAAGTACATCGAAGACAACGAGGTCTACAACTGCGTGCCGCCGGACGGCGGCGTGTGCGTGTCCATCGTGGGCGTGCGCGAGGCCGACGCGCCGAACATGGAGCAGCCTCAGGTCAAGGAGGAGTACTTCTTCCTGCTGGACGACTACAAGCTCACGGTGTACGACCTTGAGCCGTGCACATCCTATGTGTGGCTGAGATGGCCATGATGAAGCGCCTGCTCGTCCTCCTGACGCTGTGCGCGCTGGTGTGTTCGGCGGCGCACGCCGATACCGCCAAGAAAGTGCGCGATTTGGCGCTAACGCCCGGGCTGTCCTCGCTGGGCTTTACGTTCACCGCCGAGGGGCACGAGCGCGTGACGGTCAAGTACCGCACCTCGCAGGAAAAGGGCGAGATCGCGGCGGTCGGCGAGAATGGCGCGTTCTCCGGCGTGATCGATTTGCCCGCCACCTACGCCGGCGGCACGGTCATCGTTTCCTTGCATTCCGCGACAGGGCGCGAGCTATGCAAAGACACCCAGTCGCACACCGATATCGCGTGGTGGCAAGCGCCCGAAAAGGCGGAGAACGGGCGGCTGTCGGGCGTGACGATCTGCATCGACCCGGGGCACCAGAAGGACTACTTCAAGGCGACCGAGGATAAGGGCCCCGGCATCAAAGGGCGCGCGGTGCTCACCAACGGCATGGCGTGCGGCGAAAAGACGCGCCGGCTGGAGCACTGGGTCGTGCTGGAGATCGGTCTGCAATTGCGCGACGCGCTGCTTTTAGAGGGCGCGAACGTCGTTATGACGCGCGAGCGCCCGGACGCGCAGCTCACCAACCGCGGGCGCGCGGACATCGCCAACGAAGCGGGCGCGGACATCTTCTATCGGCTGCACTGCAACTCGCGCTCCAGCAAGACGGCAACGGGCATCGTGGTTTACTGCCCGCTGAATTCCGACTATGCCCGCGCGGTCGCAGAACCGAAAGAGTATCGGCAGTACGCCGAGGCGCTGCTTGCCGCCATGCTCGCCGAAACGGGCGCGAAGAAGGGCAACGTCAAGCTGAACGACCAATTTGTCGGCAACAACTGGGCGAAAATGCCCTGCTTCCTCGTGGAGATGGGCTACATGTCCACGCCCGCCGAGGACGTATTGCTCTCCACGCCCGAATACCAGCAAAAGCTGGTGCGCGGGATGGTCGAGGGCGCGTATCAGGTCGCGCTGCTGCGCGGCGTTATCAAATAAGGAAGGACTCATTCTCTTGTCAGAAAACACGGATTTTCGCACGCTCGATCTGTCCGAGCAAATCATGAAAGCGGTCGAGCGCATGGGCTTTACGCAGGGCACGCCCGTGCAGATGCAGACCATCCCCGTCATGATGGCGGGGCACGACGTCATCGCCATCGCGCCGACGGGCACGGGCAAAACCTGCGCCTTCGGCATCCCCATGCTGGAATACATCAGCCTCACGGAAACGCGCATTCAGGAGCTTGTGCTCGCGCCCACGCGCGAGCTGGCGCAGCAGATCGCCGAGGAATTGACGCAGCTCGCCAAGTTCATCCCCGAAATCAAGATCGCCGTGCTCTACGGCGGTCAGCCCATCGCGCGGCAGCTTTCGCAGCTTCGCCGCAAGCCGCAGATCGTGGTTGCCACGCCCGGGCGCATGCTCGACCACATGCAGCGGGGCACGGCAAGCCTCGCGTGCGTGCACACGCTGGTCATCGACGAAGCCGACGAGATGTTGAAGATGGGCTTTGTCAAGGACGTGACCAAGATCATCGAGGCGACGCCGCCCGGTCGCCAGTTCGTGATGTTCTCGGCGACGACGAATCAGGACGTGCTGACGATTTCGTGGAAGTTCCAGCACGAGCCGGTGAACATCCAGATCGCCGCGACGGCGGAGAACCGCCCGCAAATCACGCAGTACATCATCCCGTCCACGCGCGAAAACAAGTACGAGCGCCTGCTATACCTGCTGGACGCGGACGTGTACGGGCGCGTGATGATCTTCACCAACACCAAGGATATGACGCGCAGGCTGTGCGCGCGGCTGCAAAAGGCGGGGTATACGGCGGACTGCCTGCATGGGGACATCAAACAATCGCAGCGCAACGAAGTCATGAACGGCTTTAAGCGCGGCAAGTTCCCGATTCTGGTGTGCACCGACGTC
>CAZEIC010000067.1:0-7758 GCA_964512175.1 uncultured Oscillospiraceae bacterium
GGAAATCTGGAACGACGTGTTCATGCAGTACAACAAGCAGCAGGACGGCACGTTCGCGCCGCTTGCGCAGCGCAATGTCGACACCGGTATGGGGCTTGAGCGCACCATCTGTGTGCTGACAGGCAAAAAAAGCGTATACGAAACCGACTTGTTTACGGATATTTTGGGGAAAATATCCGAGCTGTCGGGCGTTGCGTACACGCGCGACGAGAGCACCGTCAAGGCGTTTCGCATCGTTGCAGACCATATGCGCACCGCCACGTTCATTCTGGGCGACCCGTTCGGTATGCCGCCGTCTAATGTCGGACAGGGGTACATCCTGCGCAGGCTCATTCGCCGCGCCGTGCGCTACGGCATGGGCTTGGGGCTTCAGGACGGGTTCACCAGCGAGATCGCCAAGGTCATCATCGCGCAGTATCAGGCGGTCTATCCCGAGCTTGCGAAGAACACGGCGTTCATCCTCGAGCAGTTTTCGCTGGAGGAAGCGCGCTTCGCGCGCACGCTGCGGCAGGGCGAGCGCGAGTTTGCCAAGGTCGCGGCAAAGGCGCAAAACGGCGTGCTCGACGGCGTGACGGCGTTCCACCTGTACGATACCTACGGCTTCCCGCTGGAAATGACCATCGAGCTCGCCAAGGAAAACGGGCTGACGGTCGATACCGCGGCGTTTGACGAGAGCTTCAAGAAGCATCAGGCAACGTCGCAGGCGGGCGCGGAACAGCTGTTCAAGGGCGGTCTTGCCGATGCCAGCGAGCAGACGGCGTGCCTGCATACCGCGACGCATCTGCTGCACGCTGCGCTGCGTAAGGTGCTGGGCGAGGAAGTCGCGCAGAAGGGCTCGAACATCACGCAGGAGCGCCTGCGGTTCGACTTCTCGTTCGGCAGGAAGATGACCAAGGAAGAGATCGCTTTGGTCGAACGGCTGGTCAACGAGGCGATTTCTGCCGCAGCAGCAATCTCGATGGAAGAAATGACCGTGGACGAAGCCAAGGCACACGGCGCGATCGGGCTGTTCGAGAGCAAGTACGGCGAGCGCGTGCGAGTGTATACGATGGGCGATTTCAGCAAGGAAATCTGCGGCGGTCCGCACGCTCAGAACACAGGCGACCTCGTTTCCTTCAAAATCCAGAAGGAAGAAAGCTCCTCGGCGGGCGTTCGTCGCATCAAGGCGACCATCGGCAGACAAGCAAACTGATTTTCCGGAAAGGAGGCACGGCATGCAGCCGCCATATCAACAAAATCCGCAACCGGGCGCACCCAATAACGCCGCGCCTCCTTATCCGCCCGTTTACCCGCCCCAGCAAGCGCCGTACCCGCCGCAGCAAGCGCCGTACCCGCCGGGGTACGCGGGGTATCCGCAGAAGCCGCATCCCTTCGTCGCGCCCGACCAGCCCAAGAAAACCGGGCAGCCGAGGACGCTGCTCTACGTGATGCTCGCGGCGGTCGTGCTGATTGCGGCGGTGATCCTCGTGTCGCGCATGATCGGCAGCGCAAAACCGAGCACCGCGTATGTGCGGCTCGGCACGCGCGGCATCCGCTACACGGGCGACGCCATCATCGTGCGCAATGAAACGGTGTTCGGGCAGGAGGGCGTGACGCAGATTGACTACATCGCCGAGGAAGGCAGCGCCATCTCGCGCGTGTCGCCGGTCTGCACGATCTACACCTCGGGCTTCAACGTCAACGAGCTGACAAAGCTCCAGAACTATCGCAATCTGATTAAGGAATACCACAAAACGCTGCTGGCAACGTCCACCACCGAGGATGTGCGCCTGTCGCAGATGGAGCAGGCGGTCATCCTGTACGCCAAGGACATGCAGGCGCTCGTGCAGGGCGCAAGCGGCAACCTGCTCAATCAGGAGCAGCTGATGGCTTCGGCGATGTCCGACAGGCAGTATTACCTGCGCCAGAAGTACCCCGACGACCAGAAGCTCGCGCGGCTGTACGACGACGAGGACACGCAGCTATTGCGCATCGAGAACTGGACGAAGAATTACACCGCCGCCTTTGACGGCATCGTGAGCTTCTATACAGACGGTTACGAGCCCGCGCTCAACATGAACACCTACGCCAACTTCTCGCCGACCGACGTGCGCGCCATGATCAACGGGCACATCCCGACGCTGCAAACGACGGTCTCGACGCGCAACATGGTGTCGGTGTACCGCCTCATCCGGCAAAATTCGTGGGCGGTGCTCATGCTGTGCGACGATCGCGAGAAAGTGCCGCTCGAGGGGCAGGTGTACGAGCTGCTCATCGAGAGCTTCGACAACACCAACGTCCGCGCGACGGTCGAGAGCGTGTCGCTCTCGGGCGGCGAATTGCTGGTGCGGCTGATTGTCGATTCGGCGGTCGATCCGGTGCTGTACATCCGGGATTGCAAGGTGCAGCTGGGCGAGAACGTGCAGAGCCTGACGGTGCCGACCAGCGCGGTCATCGTGCAGGACGGGCAAAAGGGCGTCGTCATCGTGCAGCCCGAGGACAATTTTTTCGTGCCCGTGACGGTCATCGCCGAGGATGGCGCGGTGTCGCACGTCATCCCGCTCAATTCGCAACATTTGTATCAGGGCTTACAAGTGTTGCTGTTCAGGTGAGGTTATGAGCATACAGGAAAATTATGCCAACATCATGCAGACGCTCGCGCGCGAGAGCGAGCCATGGGGGAGAGCGCCGCGGCTGATCGCCGTCACCAAAACGGTGGATGTGGATAGGATTTTGCCGCTGTACGACCTCGGCGCGCGCGATATTGCGGAAAACCGCGTGCAGGCGCTGCTGGAAAAAATCCCCAGTCTAGAAAGAAAATTTCGGTTTCACATGATCGGAAGGTTGCAAACCAACAAAGTTAAATATATAATAGATTCGGTATGCCTCATTCATTCGCTGGACAGGCTGCCCCTCGCGCAGGAAATCGACCGCCGCGCGCAGATGGCGGGGCGCGTGATGCCCGTGCTCGTGCAGGTGAACATCGCGCGCGAAGCGCAAAAGGCGGGCGTTGACGAAGAAGAGCTGATGCCCATGCTCCGCGCGTGCGCCAAGCTCCCGGGGCTGTCGGTGCAGGGGCTGATGACGATTCTGCCGCTGGGCGCGCCGAGGGACGAGCTGCTGTCGCTGTTTACCAGGATGCGCGCACTCTTTGACCGCGCGGCAAGCGAGGGCATCGACGGCGTGGACATGCGCGAACTGTCTATGGGCATGTCGCAGGATTATGATCTGGCGGCGCGCGCCGGCGCGACGATGGTTCGCGTCGGTTCGGCGCTTTTCAAGTAATCGCAGGAGGAAATCGCATGCGTTTGGATTCGGCAGTGCAAAAGGTGAAGGATTGGTTCGGGCCCAACAGCCCGTTTTTCCATGGCGACGAGGCGCGTCAGCAAGAGCCGGAGCAGGAGCAGGGATACCAAGCGCCGCAGGGCTTCGCGCCGCAATATGCGCCCCAGTACACGCAGCCGCAGGCGCAGGCGTACGCCCAGCCGCAGTATGCGCAGCCGCAGCCACAACCGCAGCCGCAATATGCGCCGCCGCAGCAGCCGACGTACAGCCAGCCGCAGTATGCACAACCCCAGCCGCAAGCGCCGCAGCAAGCGCCCGCGTGGGGGCAACAGACCGTGCAGGAGCCGTATGTCCCGCCGCGCAACCGCCGCCCCGAGCAGCCAAGACGCGAGGACAATCTGGTGCAGTTCCCGGGTCAGCCGCAGCAGCCGCTTCAGCCTGAAGCGCCGGCACGCGTCGTCGCCACGCGCATCATCAACCTGCGCGGCATCGACGACTGCCGGAACGTCATCACCTGCCTGCGAGACGGCGACTGCGTGATCGCGGTTATGGATTCCATCGCCGATCAGGGCGAAATTCGCCGGTATGTATATACGCTGACGGGCGCGTGTTTTTCGCTTGCCAGCACGATCACGCGCTTGTCCGGGCGCTTTGGCGCGTACCTGCTCACGCCCGAGGGCGTGCCCGTGCTCGTCGACCACGCGACGGCGCAGATGAACCAGCAAGCGCGCGCGCCCATGCGCCAGCGCGCGTATGTGCAGCCGCCGCAGGAGCAGGGGTATGCGCAGCCACAGCCGCAAGGGTATGCCTACGCGCAACAGCCACAGCAACAGCCCATGCCCACCTTCTACGCGCAGCAGCCGCCCCAGCCGCAGCAGGCGGAGTTTGCACAGCAGCAGCCCGATTACGGTTATGTGCCGGACGCGGACACTATGTATGCGGAGGGTCAGGCGTGACGTATGTACTGACGCGGCTCATCACGCTGTATCAGGCGGCGCTGCTGGTGTACATGCTGCTGCCGCTTTTTGGCGTTTCGCAGCGCCCGTGGGTCGCGTATCTCGGGAAGGTCTGCGCGCCCGCGCTCGCGGTCGGTCGTAAGGTGACGGACGCGATCTTCAAGAACAAGCGCTTCGCCTTTGATGTATCGCCCATCGCGGCGATCGTGCTGCTGTCCGTGGTTTCGTTCATTATTTCCCGTTTCTGACACGACCGAAAGGAGATACCGCCATGCCGCCTATCACCGTATCCATGATCGAGGAAAAGGATTTCACCGTAGCGTTCCGAGGCTATAAAAAAGTCGAGGTCGATGAGTTCTTAGACGATATCTGTGATGAAATGATTGCGCTGCAGGATGAGATCGGCTCGCTGCAGGCGCGACTGACGCAGGCACAGCGCGCGCCCACGCAGCCCTATCAGCCCGCCTCGGTGTTCCAGCCGCAGCCCGCGCCGTTCATACCCAAGCAGCCCGAAAAAGCGCCCGCTGCCGAGCCGAGCGAGGCGGTACAGAAAATGCTTGCCAATACGCAGCGCGTTTGCGACGAAACGCTCGCCGAGGCGAAGCGGCAGGCGGAGGAAATCATCCGCGAGGCAAAGGGCAAGGTCATCGATCCTGAGATCGTCGATCTGGAAGCGCATAAGCAAAAGCTACAGGAGGAGATCGACGCGCTCAAGCTCGCGGCGACCGAATACCGCAAGCGTTTCCGCGCGCTCGTCGATGCGCAGACGCGCATCCTCGAGGACAACGAAGCCGAACTGTAAGGAGCATCACCATGACGCGAGTTGGCACGCTGGAAGCGGGCGGCACCAAAATGGTGGTCGGCATCGCTGATGAAAACGCGCGTATTCTGCGCAGGGAAACGTTTCCGACGCTTACGCCGGAGACAACCGTGCCCGCCATCCTTTCGTTCTTTCGCGGCGAGGACATCGCGGCGCTCGGCGTGGCGTCGTTCGGGCCGGTCGGTCTGCGCGAAGGTGCGGAGAATTACGGCGATATATTGAACACGCCCAAGCTAGCTTGGCGGCATTATCCGCTGATGCGCACGCTTCGGGATGCGCTGTCCGTTCCTTGCGCGGTCGATACCGACGTCAACGCCGCGGCGCTGGCGGAGGCGCGCATGGGCGCGGCGAAGGGGCTGTCCTGCTGTCTGTACCTCACGGTCGGTACGGGCATCGGCGGCGGGCAGTACGCGGACGGTCGGCTCGCGCACGGCATGTTGCACCCCGAATGGGGGCACATTCTGCTTTCACCGCACAAGGACGACCCCATGTCGCAGGGCTGCTGCCCGTACCACGCGGGCTGCGCGGAAGGGCTGGCAAGCGGTCCGAGCATTGAAAAGCGCTGGGGCAAAAAAGGCGCGGAGCTGCCGCCCGATCACCCGGCATGGGCGCTGGAAGCGCACTATCTGGCGCAGCT
This sequence comes from uncultured Oscillospiraceae bacterium, assembly GCA_964512175.1. Lineage (GTDB taxonomy): Bacteria > Bacillota > Clostridia > Christensenellales > Aristaeellaceae > CAZEIC01. The sequence continues at coordinate 5,678 of CAZEIC010000067.1, forward strand.
CTGCATGGCGGCGCTGTGCACGATATCGCCCGAGCGCATCCTGCTCGGCGGCGGCGTGATGGGGCAAGCAGCGCTGTTGCCTATGGTTCGCAGGGAGTTTTCGCGGCTTGTGGGCGGGTATATCGAAACGCCCGAGCTTGCCGATTTGGATAGCTATATTTCAGCGCCCGCGCTGTATCCCGACAGTGGTTTAATTGGCGGGGCGCTGCTGGCGCTTGATCTATTGGAGACAAAATGAACGGGCTGTATCTGGCAAAGACCGTCGACGACATCGTGCCCGACGCGCTTCAGGACGAAGTCGCGGAGGCGTTTTCGCATGCCGTCGATTTGTACCAGCAGATGCCCGTAATTCTCTCGCGCCTCATCACCGCCGGCATCGTCATCGTATTGGGCGTGCTGTTCATTCGTCTCTGTAAACGGCTGATCGCCAAGGGCTTCGCGCATAAAGCCAAGCGCAAGCCCGCTTCCCAAAAGCAGACGGATACCGTGCGTTCGCTGATGTTGAGCGTGTTTTCCTATCTTTCGTGGTTCTTCATCATCGCGACGGCGCTCTCAATCATGGGCGTGGACGTTACATCGCTTTTGACGGTCGCGGGTATCAGCGGCATCGCCATCGGCTTCGGCGCGCAGACGCTCATCAAGGACGTGATTTCCGGCATGTTCCTGTGGTCGGAGGGGCATGTCGCGGTCGGCGACGTGGTTTCCGTCGTCGGGCAGACGGGCACGGTGGAAAACATATCGCTGCGCACCACGGTGCTCCGGCTGACAAACGGCGCGCTGGTGTCCGTTCCCAACGGCGATATCCGCACGGTCGTCAACATGACGCGCGATTTCCGCGTCGCGCAGGTGGACGTCACGGTCGCGCACGGGCAGGACTATCAGGCGGCGCAGGACGCGATCGCCGACGAATGCGCGCTGCTGAAACAGCGCCTGTCGCTTACAGATGCGCCCAAACCGCTTGGATACATTGGCAATGACGCGCGCGCTGCGACGCTGCGCGTGGAGTGCGGCTGCGATACCCGCGACGTTTGGACGCTCGAGCGCGAGATTCGCGCCGCGCTGTTTCAACGGCTATTCAAGGAAAACATCAGACCGTAAAAGCGTATCGTTCAACAAAAGCGCCTCCCGGACGGGGGCGTTTTTTCGCGCGAAAAATGTTGGAAGAATCAACCGGAAACCGCATAATCTCTCATTTTTCGAGGCAGGATAATGAAGGTACATACGGGAATACAGTCAGAGCCAAGGGAGGGGATCATGCCATGCTTTCGCACACAAGGCATCGGGATACGCTGACCGTCCGCCTGTCGGGCGAACTGGATCAATGCTCGGCGCAGAGCGTCCGGCGCGATCTGGACGATTTGATTTTGGATACCAAGGTCATGCACCTGCTGCTGGACATGCAGGACCTGACGTTCATGGACAGCTCGGGCATCGGCGTGCTGCTGGGGCGATATCGGACGCTCGCGGCGCGCGGGGGAACGCTCTCGGTGCGTGGCATGACCGCGCAAGTTCAGCGCGTGTTCGTGATGTCCGGGCTTTCGCAGATCGTCGGCGTGGTAGGAGGGAGATAGCATGCAAACAAACGGCACGTTACAGCCGCTCAATACCATGACGCTTACGTTCATGGGGTTGCCGGAGAACGAGAGCTTCGCGCGCGTGGTCATCAGCGCCTTCGCGGTTCGCCTTGACCCCACGCTTGACGTGATCGCCGATATCAAGACCGCCGTGAGCGAGGCGGTGACAAACGCCATCGTGCACGGGTATGCGGGGCGCGGCGGCATGGTGACGCTCAACGCGGCGCTGCACCCGGGCGGCGTGATCACGCTGTCGGTTTCGGATAACGGCTGCGGCATCGCGGACATCGCACAGGCGATGCAGCCGTTTTACACTTCGCAGCCCGAAAAAGAGCGCTCGGGCATGGGGTTCTCGGTCATGCAGTCGTTCATGGACGATGTGCGCGTGGAGTCCGCGCCCGGCATCGGCACGACGGTGCACATGCGCAAGACCGTGGGGGAAAGCGGCGAATGAGCGAGTTCCAGCTTGCGCGCGCGGGCGACGATTGTTGCGTTCGCGGACAGAAC
>CAZEIC010000067.1:7768-15251 GCA_964512175.1 uncultured Oscillospiraceae bacterium
GAGAATTCTTTTTACAGGCGCAGGCGCGGGAAATCAAAGAGAATTTGCCGCTAAAAGCGAAGACGGTCGAAGAAGCATTGCTCGATTATCAGGCATCCCTGCTTCCGGGCGCGACCAGTTATGGAAAAGTGATCCTCGCTGACGACAACTATATCGGGGATATCTGGTGCTATTGTATCGACAAAAACGATGAACCGAACGCCATGATCAGTTATTGTATCTTCCATAAGAAATACCTGTCGCGGGGCATCGCGACAAAGGCGGTCGGGATGTTCCTGAAGGAAGTGCAGGGGAAGTTCGGCATCCAATCGATGGGCGCGTTTACCTACTCGAGCAATATCCCATCCATCCGAGTGCTTGAAAAGAATCGATTTACATTGATGGAGGAGTTCGTCGAAGACGGCGTGCGTTCCAGATACTACCAATATTCCTACTGATGATTTCCGTAATACAGAAGAAGGGAAGGACGACAATGGATCAAGGCGTTATCCTGATGCTCAACGGCGTGTCTAGCGCCGGAAAGACAACGCTGGCGCGCGCGCTGCAGGCGCGTATGCCGCAGCCGTGGTACTTGATGGGGAACGACGTTTTCTTTGATATGCTGCCGGAAAAGTTCTGCAAAGACGACTGGCCGGAGGCGGAATGTCAGGCGCTTGAAATGATGGCGCGCACCGCGCGGCTGTTTTCCGAAACGGGGCGATCTGTGATTCTGGACACGGTTTATCTTTCCTGCATGAAGCGGGATTGTTTTTCGCTTCTGCGCGATATGCTGGTTGATTTCCCGCTGTATATCGTGCATGTCGTCTGCCCGGAGGAGGAGATTGCGCGCCGCGAACGCGCGCGCGGAGACCGCCAGCTCGGGCAGGGCGCGTGGCAGCTTTCCCGCCTTTTGCCGCGCACAGGCTATGACTTGACCGTGGACACCTTCGCGCAAACGCCCGAGGAGAACGCCGAGGTCATCGTGCGTTTTCTGGACGGAAAAGGGCACGGGGCACGATAACCGCATATGCCGATAACAAAATACCGCCCCGCGAGCAAGCTCGCGGGGCGGATTTTGTGCGTATGGATTACTTGGCGAGGAAAGCGTCGAGCTGCGCCTGCGCGTCGGCGATCATTTCCTGAAGCCCGGCGGCGTTCATCTTGGCGATGAACTCGTCGTACACTTCGTCAATGGACACCGTGCCGGAGCAGAAGTTCTTGTAGTACTCGTCCTTGATCGCGGTGATTTCGGCGATCTGGGTCGTGAAGGCGGAGCTATCCCAGGTGAAGCCCTGCATGGCGGAAGCCTTGGCGTCGGTCTTGATGGCGGCATAGTACTGCTCGTACTGGTCCATCACGGGCGCTTTGGCGGTGCCGTCGATCTGCTCCTGGCTCACGAGAATCGAGGTGAAGAAGTACGCGGGCTGCGCAAACGCCCAGGGATTGTAGTTGGTCTTGCCAATCTCAGTGCGGAGCACGCCGCCGGCGCAGTCCTTGCTCTGCTCTTCGGTGACATAATCCCAGTGATAGCCCTTCACGCCGAAGCGCAGGGAGTCGGCAAACAGCTTGTTGGTGTTGACCAGCTCGATGTACTTCAGAGCGGCTTCGAGCTTGGCGGGATCGTCTTCCAGCGTGATGGAGAGGGCGTTCATCGAGCCCTGCACGCCGTCAACGCTCAGGTTCGGGCCGGCATAGCAAGTCATTTCGGTGTTGTAGCCGTTGGACACGGAGTAGTCGTAGCCCGGCCACGCCTGCGCGAAGTTGATGCGCGTCTTGCTGGTGTCGATAGCGGTTTCCGTCAGCTGTGCCACGTCGGGATTGACAAGGCCCAGGTCGTACCACTTCGCCATCGTGCGATAGCGCTCCATGACTTCGGGATCTTCAAACACGGTCGTCACTTTGGTCGTGCCCATGATGCAGCCGATCATCACGACGCGATCGATGAAGTCAAACGAGCTTTCCAGACCAGCGGGGTTGCCGCCGATGAGCACGGGATACTCGTTCTCGGGGATGGTCGCCTTCCACGCGACGAGGAAGTCGGTCAGGTCGTCCCACTTTTCGACCTTCGCGGGAATCTCAAAGCCGAGTTCCTTGGCGATGTCGGCGGGATAGGTGATGAAGTTCATGGCGGCGTAGTCCTTCTTGACGGGCACGGCGTAGAGGCCGCCGTCAGAGGAGTGCGCCAGATTCCAGACATCTTCGGTCATGGCGGCGTACAGGTCGGGCGCGAGCTCCTGGATTTTGCCGTCCAGGTTCGCGAACAGCCCCTGCGAAACCGCCTGATTGAAGTTGTTGTACCACGAGCAGGTGAAGTAAATGTCGAACACTTCGCCGGTCTGGATGGAGATCTGCAGTTGGTCGTTGGTGAAATACTGGATGTCGCACTCGACGCCGATCAGCTCGCGGCTCATTTTGTTGAGCTCTTCGAGCACCATCGCGTTGTCAATAGGCGCGACGTCGCCTGTGCCCATTGCCCAACGCAGTTTGATGACTTCGCCTTCCGCGGACGCGAAGGACGCGACGGACGCGAGCATCAGAACAGCCAGGAAGAGAGATACCAGTTTCTTCATTACCTGAACCCTCCTAAAATATTTTACAACGGCGTGCGCCGTTATAACCGGGTGTATGCCTTATCCCTTCACCGCGCCGATGGTCAGACCGGAGATGAAATACTTCTGGAAGAAGGGATAGGAGCAAGCGATAGGAATGACCGCGATCATGACCATCGCCATGCGCACCGTCTCCGACGGGATGTTGCTCGTTTCGCCGGGGCCCATGAACTGACTGTTGCGGCTGAGGAAGTCGATGGAGCTTTCCAGCGTGATGAGCACGTATTGCAGCGGGAAGAGGTCCTGCATGTTGGAGTTGAGGTAGTATTTTGCCATCAGCCAGTCGTTCCAGTAGGCGAAGGTGAAGAACAGACCGATGGTCGCGATGGCGGGCAGCGATATGGGCAGCACGATCTGAACGAAGATGCGCGTTTGGCGCGCGCCGTCGATCTTCGCGCTTTCGATGACCGCGTCGGGCACGGTCGTCTGGAAGAATGTGCGCATGATGATGACGTAGAAGCTCGAGCAGCAGATGGGTAGAATCAGCGCCCAATAGGTGTTCTTCAGCCCTAATATCTGCGCGTTGATCATGTAGCTGGCGACCAGACCGCCGGAAAACAGCATAGGGATGAAGATGAACCAAGTGAAGAACCCGCGCAGGCGGTAATTGGAGCGGGAAAGCGCGTAGCCCATCGTGGAGCAGAGCACCAAGCCCACGCACGTGCCAAAAACTGTAACGCCGATGGAGTTGACGAAGGCGCGCCCGATGTATTCCAGCTGTTTACCGAGGTACAGGTAGCTGTCCAGACTCCACGCCATCGGGACGAAGCTGTAGCCTTTGGTGACGACCGAGGACTCCGAGGAAAAGGACACGATGCACACCAGCAGCGCCGGCAGGAAGCAGATGAGCGCGAGGATGATGAACAGCGTGCTGAAGAGCACGTTGGTAACGGGCTTGACGCGCGTGTACTTGATGATGGCGTTGGCGTGCTTTTGCTTTCTTTCAATCACAGACATTCTTCGTTATCTCCTTTCCGCCGATCAGAACAGGCCGGCGTCCGGGTCGATCTTCTTGACCACGACGTTCGCCAGAACGATGGTGACGCAGCCGCAAATCGACTGAAGCAGGGACGCGGCGGAGGAAAGGTTGATGTTGGGACGCTCCAGCAGCGCTTTGTATACGTAAACGTCGATGGTTTGCGTGATGGGCGTGAGCGCGCCGGAGTTGCGTGTCGACTGATAGAACAGACCGAAATCGCTCCTAAAAATGTTGCCGACCGCCAGGATGAACATGATGGACATGATGGGGCGCAGCATGGGGATGGTGATGTATTTCGCCTGCTGCCACTTGGTCGCGCCGTCGATCAGCGAGGCTTCGTACATATCGTGGTCGATGCCGCTGATGGACGCCATGTAGACGACCATGTTATACCCCATGCCTTTCCAGACGTTCAGGAACACCAAGAACCACGTCCAGAACTGCACGTCCTGATACCATTGATGCTTGGGATCGCCGACGCCCAGCGCCTTGGAAATGTTGTTGACAAGGCCTGCGTCCGTCGCCATGAAAGCGTATACGAAATACCCGATGACGACCCACGACAGGAAATGCGGCAGGAACATCATGGTCTGGCAGGTCTTGGCGAGCTTCTTGGAATAGAGCTGGGTGATGAGGATGGCGAGCGTCACCGGAATGACTACACCCAGCACGATAAAGATGGCGTTGTACACCAGCGTATTGCGGATCATGCTCTCGAAATAGCTGGACTTGAACAGGAACTCGAAGTTGTCAAACCCCGCCCATTTGCTGTTGTTGACGAGGCTCCAAAGGAAGCTCTTGCCCGGCCGCGCTTTATAGTTCTTGAAAGCGATGACGACGCCGAACATGGGCGCGTAACAGAACACCAGATACCAAATCGTCGTCGGCAGGTGGAGCAGGAACAGCTCCAGGCTGTCAAACGCCGACCCGGTCGTTCCTTTGTTCTTCCCGACTGCTTTTCTCAAGGCGTCCATCTCCCTCTTGAACATCGATTGACCGTTGCGCGGCTGGCGGCGACCATGATAAAAGAAGAACCTTACAAGCCTGTTGCCACCAGCTTGATACCGACCGTTCGGCGTTTTTGAGACTAGGTTATGCGGGCTTTGTGAACTTCTCATCAAGGAGTATATAACAATAGATTAAAAATGTAAAGAACTTTTTATCAATTCCCACTAATTCACTGATTGCTTCATTAAATTGTCAGCCAGAAATGCCATGCGCCCGTGACGCGCGCCGCGCGGTATGCGCTAATTTGTGCATATATAATGAAATTGTTATAGCATTGTGCGGTTGACGAATCAACGAATGCTGGTATAATATGATCAGCATAAAAAGGAGGAAACCCTGCGCATGGACGTGTATAAACGCATCGCGCGCCTGCTGATTCCTTATAAACGTAAGGTCGCGTTGGGGCTGACGCTGCAGCTCGTGGTCATCCTCACGCGGTTGGCGGGCCCCTGGCTGACGCAGTCGGTCGTCAACGACGTGATCACCGCCGGCAAAACCGCGCTCCTGCCGTCCCTGTGCGCGGCGATCCTGCTGCTGGCGCTCGCGCGCTCGGTTTCCAACTACGCGCGCGGGCTGATTCTGGAGCGCGCGTCGCAGGACGTGGTGTACGACATGCGCACCGGGCTGTACGCGCATCTGGAGGAAATGCCTTACCAGTTTTACGATAAAAACCGCGTGGGCGAAATCATGTCGCGCATGACGGGCGATATCGACGGTATCCGCAACCTCATCGCGGGCGGCATCCTCACGGTGTTTGACAACGCGCTGTGCTTTATCGGCTCGCTGGTGTTCATGTGCTTCATGAGCTGGCAGATCACCCTGCTGCTCATGCTGACGACGCCGCTCATCGCGCTGACGGCGTTCCAGTTCAACAAGCGCATCCGCCCGGCGTTCGCGAATATCCGCGAGCAGAACGCGAACCTCAACACGCGCGTGCAGGAGAACCTTGCGGGCATGCACGTCGTCAAGGCGTTCGTGCGCGAGGAGCACGAGGAGGAGCTGTTCCGAAAGGAGAACCGCAAGCTCATGGAGCTGCACCTCAAGGCGAGCTGGATATGGTCGTCCTTCATTCCGCTGATGGATTTGATGAGCGGGCTGTGCACGCCCATTGCGCTGGCGGGCGGCGCGGCGCTGATGGCGGCGGGCGTGATGGACGTGGGCACGCTGGTCGGCGTGACGGGGTATATCTGGATGCTGACAAACCCCATGCGCCAGCTTTCCAACATCATCAACATGCTCGCGCAGGCGGCGACCTCGGCGGAGAAGCTGTTCTACTATATCGATTTCGGCTCGGCGATCCGCGAGTCGGAGGACGCGCGCACGCCCGAGCAGTTCCGCGGGCATGTGGTGTTTGACCATGTGGATTTCGCGTATGACGGGAAGACCGTGCTGCGCGATATCTCGTTTGAGGCGAAACCCGGGCAGACGGTCGCCATCATGGGCGCGACGGGCGCCGGCAAGAGCACGCTGGTGACACTGCTGGGCAGGTTCTACGACATCCGTTCGGGCAGCATCCAGGTGGACGGCGTGGACGTGCGCAAGCAAAAGCTCAAGCCACTGCGCAGGCAAATCGGTTATGTCATGCAGGACACCTTCCTGTTTTCCGATTCGGTGGAGGACAACATCCGCTTTGGCAGACCGGACGCTGCGCACGAGCGCGTGGCGCAGGCGGCGCGGGTCGCGCAGGCGGAGGAGTTCATCGAGCATATGCCCGGTAAATATGAGACCATCGTCGGCGAGCGCGGGCTGGGGCTGTCGGGCGGGCAAAAACAGCGCGTCGCCATCGCGCGCGCCGTGCTCATCGACCCGGCGATTCTCGTGCTCGACGACGCGACCTCGGCGGTCGATATGGAAACCGAATACCTAATTCAAGAGGACTTGAAGCAGGTGCTCAAAGGGCGCACGACCTTCATCATCGCGCACAGGCTGTCGTCCGTCAAGAACGCCGACCAGATCCTGGTTCTCGATAACGGCACGATCGCCGAACGCGGCACGCACAAGGAACTGCTCGAAAAGCGCGGCGTATATTACGACATGGTCGCCGACCAGATGGCGGCGGTCGGGAAGGCGGTGTAAGGAATGGCAAGAATGCTTCGGCAGCTTGACGACGAGGCGCTCGAGCGCCCGTTCAACAAAAACCAGCTTTTCCGCCTGCTCGCGTACATGAAGCCGTATGTCAAGCAGGTGTCGCTCGCGCTCGTTCTGATGGTGACGGCGACGCTCTGCTCGCTCGCCTCGCCGTTCTTCATGAGCCGCGCCATCGGCGCTCTGCAGGAGCGCGCGACGGAGTATCTGCCGTGGTTCATCGGCGGCATGGTCGTCATCTCGGTCATCGGCGCGCTGTGCGCGCGCTATCGCGTGCGCCTGATGGACACCGCCGGGCGCAAGGCAGTCGCACAGCTTCGCGAGGATTTGTTCCATCATATACAAGGCATGTCCTTCTCGTTCTTCGACACGCGTTCGGCGGGCAAGCTGCTGGTGCGCGTCATCAACGACGTGAACGCCTTCAACGATTTGTTTTCCAACGGCATCGTCAACGTGCTCATCGAGTGCCTGACGCTCATCCTTTTGCTCGGTATCATGCTCGCGGTCAACTGGAAGCTGACGCTCATCGCGCTGTGCATCATCCCGGCGCTCGTGTTCATCATGTTCAAGCTCAAACGCGTCATGCGCAAGCGCTGGCAGGCGGTGCGCATGCGCTCCAGCGCCATGAACGGCTACCTGCACGAATCGCTCAGCGGCATGCGCGTGACAGAGGCGTTCGTGCGCGAGGACGAGAACGCCGATAGCTTCAACATGGTCAACGGCGAACTGCGCGACAAGTGGATGCACGCCATCCAAATCAACAACTCCTTCTGGCCGGCGCTCGATTTGACGGGCAATGTCGGCACGGTGCTTGTGTACATTT
>CAZEIC010000068.1:0-15112 GCA_964512175.1 uncultured Oscillospiraceae bacterium
CCTCGCGTTCTCGTTGCTGCGCTGTATCGTTTTCAAGGTTCGCTCGCGTCCCGGTCTCCCGAGGCGCTTGGCTATCTTAACATAACACCGGGGTGATGTCAACGGTTTTTTTGAAGAAATTTCGCGAACCGCACCATGTTTTGCGATTGACGTAAATCGTTCGGATATAGCATGCTTTTTCAGAAAATTATGGCAAAAACGTTCGTGTTTTGGCGAATGGAAGAATGCGGCGCTTGCGTTTTTGCCGCGCGGACGGTATGATAGGCGCGTATGGAAACACCGGAAAGGAGCAACGGCATGCGAAAGAGGATCATAATGATACTGCTGTCCGCGGCGGTCATGCTGCATGTCATGACCGGAACGCCGCAAGCACGCGGCGCGGAAAGCGCGAGCAAGCGGCTGGTGATGTATATCACCGATTGGGCGTTTTCCAAGGACATCACGCCGGACGACGCCGCGCGCATCACGCATGTGCGCTACGCCTTCGGACTCATCAAGAACGGCAAGGTCGATATATCGCAGCTTGGGCAGCTCGCGCGCCTCAAGCGCAGCATCGCGGCGTACCCGGACATTTCGTTCATCCTGTCGGTCGGCGGTTGGGGTGCGGGCGGGTTTTCGGAAGCCGTCGCCACCGAGGAGAGCCGTGAAGCGCTGGCGGAATCCGGCATTGCCGCCGTCAAAGCGCTGGGCGTTGCCGGGCTGGACTGGGACTGGGAATACCCGACCAGCACGATGGCGGGCATCTCCGCCTCCCCTTCGGACAGCAAGAACATGACCAAGTTCCTCGTGCTGATGCGCGAGAAGCTCGACGCGCTCGAACGCGAGACGGGCAAGCGCTACGAACAGTCCATCGCCGTGGGCGCGGGCGACGCGCGCGTGCGCGATTATATATGGAAGGAAGCGCTCCCAGCGCTGGACACCGTGAGCATCATGACCTACGACATGACATGGGGCAACCGCGCCATGCACCACGCCAACCTCTACGCTTCCGCCAACGCCCAGTACAGCGCGCATCAGGCGGTCAACGCCTATCTTGGCGCGGGCGTGCCCAAGAGCAAGCTGCTCATCGGCGCGGCATATTATTTCTACCGTTATAACGGCGCTGTCGACGGGCTGGGCGGCGCGTTCACAAAGCGCGGCGAGACCGCCGGGTACGGGCAATACGCCGCGCGCCTCGGCACGGAGTTCACACGCGTCTGGGACGAGCGCGCCTGCGCCGCGGTCTATACAAATGGAAGCGTCGTGCTCTCGGGCGACGACCCCGAATCGCTCAAGCGCAAGGGACAGTACGTGCTGGACGAAGACCTCGCGGGCGTGATCGTCTGGGAGTACTCGCACGACAGCACGCACGTTTTGACGAAAGCGCTGGCGGACGGATTAGGGTTATAACGTAGCCTCAACCGCGCGCTTGGCTTTGTTCGACGGCGGCGCGCGGCTGCTGCCGCATGGCTTTGTCCGACTTGGCAATGTACATGTTCCTGTCGGCGGCGTTGATCAGCTCGTCCGCGGTATACAATCCGTTATTGCCGAGCACGGCGCAGCCCACCGAGAACGACAGCTTGAACGGGGTAGCGCCCTGCCGGTTATAGCGCTCGGTCAGGCGTTCAAGGTCGGCGATGGTCTTGTCCGGCGTCCAGTCCGGGTCGGTACGGCGAATGATCGCGAACTCGTCGCCGCCGTACCGCGCGAGGAAATCGCGCCTGCCCGTGCAGTATTGCTTAAGGATATCGGCGGCGTTGACGAGCGCGGCGTCGCCGGAGAGATGCCCGTAGGTATCGTTGATGGTCTTGAAGCCGTCGATGTCGATCAGCACGAGCGTCAGCCCGCGCGGCGGCCCGGGCATGGCGAGCTGCGCCGACAGGTAGCGGTTGAAATTCCGGCGGTTGTTGATGCCCGTCAAAGCGTCGGTCGAAATCTGCTTGTTCTGGATGTTGATGAACACCAGCAGCAGCGACAGCGCCGTACACGGCCAAATCAGCGTCACGCCGTAAAAAAACGTTTGCAGCACCGCGCCGACAAACGGCGGCAGGATGAACAGCGAAATATAGTAATGCTCGCGGCGCTCCTCGGCGTTGCGAGCGCGCGCGAGCGTGCATAGCGAGAGCACGCCCGAAAACAGCATGCCCAGCGAGCACAGCCCGATGAACACCAAACAGTACGGCCCGCGGCTGTAGACGTTCTGCGCGTCGATGCGGAACACTCAGTCCGTCCGCAGGCTGGCGACGATCATCGCCTCGCAGAGGACGACCGGGATGGCGTAGAGCCAGCGCCGCTTTTTGAGCGCCGCCTCGTCCCCGAAGAGCTTGAAATCACTATAAAGCGCCCATAAGAAGCACGCGATCGGGTGCAGCGCGTAGTACAGCAGGTTCGCGATCACATGCCACATATACGCCGGATGCCCCGGCACGCCGTCCAGCATGTAGCAGGCGACGTCGCAGACCAGCACCAGCGTCACCAGCAGCAGCATGCGCGTGAACTCGGATTGGTCGTAGGAACGCACGCCCGACTGCCGCCCGCCAAAATAAAGCATCACCAATATCGCGATAGCGATGCAATTCACTTGTATTCCGGCGGCAAGCAGCATACGCGTTTCCCTCTTTCGTATGGCTGGGTCATCGCATATATAGTATATAGTATAATTGGATGAAATGCAAACAGAAAAACAGTATAAACGGCGAAACCGTACAGCCGCGCGCTGATTTGTTACATTGTCAGTATGCGTCGCTCAACAGGAAATCGGCGACGTGCATGGTCTGGATGCCCTGATGGTTGCCGCCGGAAAAATCGTCCGTTCGCAGAACGTATTTCGGGAAATTATCGCGAATATCGAGCAGCCTGCCGTATTCGCGGCGTTCGGTGCTCTCCGAGCCGATCTCGCGCGTCACCTGAATATACAGCTTGTTTTCCTGGCGAACGGCGACAAAATCCACCTCGGCGTCGCCCCATTTCCCGGTATACACGGCGTAGCCGCGCCGCAACAGCTCCAAATAGACGATGTTTTCCAGCATCGCCGCCACGCTCTGGTCGGTATACCCCAGCACGCTGTAGCGCAGCGCGGTGTCCGCCAGATAGAACTTTTCCTGTGTTTTGAGAAGCTCCTTGCCCTGCAAATCATAACGCTCGCAGCGGTGCAGAATGTAGGCGCTTTCGAGCTTGCGCAGGTAGTTATACACCGTTTCATTGTCGATGGAACGGCGCTCGCTTTTGAGGTATTTAGTGATCGACGCGGCGGAAAACATGCGCCCGCAATTGTCAAACGTGAAGCGCACGATGCGCTCCAATTGGTCCACTTTACGAATCTGTCCGCGCTGCACGATATCGGTAAACACCGTGGAGTTGTAGATATCGCGCACGATGGTATCGCTCTCCTCGAGCGCATACCGACGCAGATGCACGGCGGGAAAACCGCCGCGACGCAGGTAGCGCGCCAGCTCCGCGCGCGGCTCGGCAGGCTCGCCGAGCGCACGCGCGAACGTCAGGTACTCCGAAAAGGACAGCGGGAACACGCGGAACAGGATGTACCGCCCGGTCAAATGCGTGGATATCTCCGAGGACATCATGCGCGAGTTCGAGCCGGTGACATAGATGTCCACGGGATATTCCAGCATCAGGGAGTTCACGACGCGCTCCCACGACGCGACTTCCTGTATCTCGTCGAGAAACAGGTATGTCGTTTCGGGCGACATCCTTTGTTTGAGCGCCGCGTACAGCGTCTTGGCGGTCTTGATGCTCTCATGTTCCAACGAATCAAAATTGTACTGGACGATACGTTCTTCCGGCACGCACTGACGCTTGAATTCCTCCACGAGCATGCGCAGGATGGTGGATTTTCCACAGCGGCGCACGCCCGTCAGAATTTTGACGAACGGCGCGCCCTGATACGCGAGTATCTTCTGCACATACGACTGCCGGACAATCATCGGAAACACCCCCGTACTGCCAGTATACCGCATTCCGGGGGAATTATCAATACTTTATCGGGTTATAACCGCAAAACTTTTCTGTATCTAGAAGTTTATAGGGTTATAAACGCAAAACTTCAAAATTCATTCGGGTTTTGCGGTTACGACCCGTCGGTTTTCTTTTTGCGCGGGTAGGGCGTGGGCTGGTCGGTCAGCCCCAAAAGGTAGTCTACGGACGTATTGTAGATGCGAGAAAGGGAAATGAGTATCTGTGTCGGAATATCGTTCTCTCCGGTTTCGTACTTGGAGTATCCGGTCTGGGACATGTGCAGCAAGCCAGCGACATACATCTGCGTCCAATCGTTATCCTCCCGCAGGTCGCGAAGCTTCCTATACACTATCATTCACCTCGGTGGAATGATAGTTTAATCCATTTTGGACTATTGTATTTAACCCTGTTACAGGTTATAATTGGCATGAGGTGACGCCCATGCTATACGACGAAATCTCCAACAGGATATCCGAAACAGCGCGACAGCCGGAGAACGCCGACCAAGGCAGAAGCGCGGTCGTTCGCGAACTATGTTACATTGCGCTGGAAAACATCAAGGCAGTCCTGGCGGACGACAGCCTTGACGACGAACATTGCTTTACAAAAATCGAGCGCATCGTACAAATCTACGAAGCGCTCGGCTCGGACGGCGGCTGCCGTCACGATTTCGGCTGACTGCCCTTCTGCGGCAGCAGCACGGCGATGCGCGTGCCGATGCCCTCGCGGGAGACGACCTCGAAATACCCGCCGTGGCGCTCGACGATCCATTTGGCGATGGACAGCCCCAGCCCCGTGCCGCCCTTGCTGCGCTCGCGCGAGGGGTCGGAGCGATAGAAGCGCTCAAAGATGTGCGGCACGTCCTTTTCGGGGATGCCGATGCCGTTGTCCTGCACGGCGAACCCCGGCACGCCCTTTTGCGACACGAACACGCGGATGGTGATCTTCTCGCCCTCGGGCGTGTACTTGGCGGCGTTGTCGCACAGGATGCGCGCGGTCTGCTTGAGCATGGCGATATCGCCCGTCACCAGCACGTCCTCGCCCGCCTGAAAGCGGAAGTCGTGCTTGCCGTCGATCATGCCCGATTCCTCGTAGACCTCGCGCAGCATCTCGGTCAGCGAGAAGCGCTCGAACACCAGCCGCGCGCGCCCGGAATCCCCGCGCGCGAGGAACAGAAGCTGCTCGACCAGCCTTTGCATATTTTCCGATTCAGACTTGATGGCGGCGATGCTTTCGTCCAGGATCTTTTCGTCCGTCTTGCCCCACCGCGCGAGCATGCCGGCATAGCCTTGGATGACCGCGATGGGCGTGCGCAATTCGTGCGACGCGTCCGACACGAAGCGCGTCTGCTCGCGGTACGCGTCGCGCATGCGCGAGAGCAGGCTGTTGACCGCCTCCTCCATGCCCTTTAGCTCGCTGTCGCCGGTGTGCAGCTCCGCGTCGGGCGAATCGGGCGCGAGGCTCATGATCGCCGTTTCCAAATCATGGTATTTTTGCGGGTCGAAGCTCTCGGTCGAGAGCTTTTGCGCGGTCAGCGCCATCTGATGCAGCGGCTCGAGCAGCTTTTCGGCGCGGCGCTTGCCGCTGCGGTTCTGCGCGATCACCAGCACGAGTTCGCACGCGAGCAGCGCGGTAAAGAGCGTGCGCGCGTAGGCGAAGAACGCGCCGCCCTCGGCGGTATACTCGCCCGAGGCATTGGAGAAAACGTACACCGCCGAATCCAGCCGTTCATACCACGGCAGCGTTTCGTCCACATGCAGCGAGCGCGTCATTTCGGGCGTCCACGACGCGCCCATCAGCGTGCGCTCCGCCTGATAGCAAAAGCCGCCGACCGTCAAAGCGACGATCAGCGCGTCCACGCAAAGCAACACCCACAAAAGCCGATTGCGCAAGCTCCGGCTGATGCGCCGCGAGATGGAGTCCATGCGGCTTTTTTCGTTCATGCGTCCACCCGCATGACATAGCCCATGCCGCGCACCGTATGGATGGTCTTGATGCCGAATTCCTCGTCCAGCTTCTGGCGCAGGTAGCGGATGTACACGTCCACGACGTTGGTCTCGCCCGCGTATTCATAACCCCAGACGCGCTCGAGCAGCATTTCGCGCGTGAGCACGATGGTCTTGTTTTCCATGAGCATTTGCAGGAGCGAAAACTCGCGCGCGGTGAGTTCCACCGGCGTGCCCTTGCAGGAAACGCTGTGGCGCGCCGCGTCCAGCGTGATATCGCCGACCGTCAGCACGCCGCCCGCGGGGTCTTGTGCGGGCGCGGACTTGCGCAAGGCGGCGCGGATGCGCGCCAGCAATTCCTCGATGGCGAAGGGTTTGGTGATGTAATCGTCCGCGCCCATGTCCAGCCCCGTCACCTTGTCCATGACCGCGTCGCGCGCCGTCAGCATGATGACGGGAACTTTGGAAGTCTTGCGCAGGCGGCGCAGCACCTCCATGCCGTTGAGCCCGGGCAGCATGATGTCCAGCAGCACCAGGTCATACTCGCCGCTTTCCGCCATCTCCAGCCCCGTGCGCCCGTCGGCGGCCTTTTGCACGCGGTAGCCCTCGTGCGCAAGCTCCAGCTCGATGAACCGCGCGATCTTTTCCTCGTCCTCGACGAGCAGGATGTTCGTCATGGTCAACGCCCCTTTGATGCGCGCATGGCGGGGGCATGACCGCATGCCTCCGCCCGCGTATGATATCGATTGAAATTATTCGACCGTGCCGTCGCCGTTGTGGATGTCGCCATTGCCGGTCGCCTGCTGCTTGAGGTTGTCCGCCGCCGCGCCCGCCTTGTCCATCGCGTCGTTGACGGGGTCAAAGACCTTCATGCCGTGGAAAGCATAGCGGAAGCCGAAGAACAGACCGAGCACCAGCAGCGCCATCGTCCACCAGAACAGGAAGATGAGCAGCAGACCGAACACCAGCACGGGCAGGGAAATGATGTTCTTGCCGCCGCGCTCGACGTCGAACGTCACGACGGTGCACTTGCGGATGAACCTGCCGACCGATTCGAGGAAGCGCGTGCCGCCGCCTGTGCGCTTGCGCTTTTGCTCCTGCTCCTTGACGGGCGGCTTCTTTTCCTCGGTCGTATATTTCGCCTCGCCCGACAGTTTTCCTTCATTCTCCAGAAAAACCAGCGCATCCAGCAGATCCCAGTCGCACGCCTCGAGCGCCGCCTTGGCTTCCTCATACGTCACGTTCGCCTTTTCGCGAAGCTTCTCTACCATCTCAAAATGATCCATCGTGTTTACCCCTTTCTGTTCCCTTGGTACGGACGTAGTATAGCAGGGGGAAATGAGAAGGTCTTGTAGAGAAGATTAGGGGTTGATTAAAAGCAAATTGATTTATGCGTGCGCATGCTCGCAGTACAAGCAGCGGTACGCGCCGTTGTCCAGCACGAACGTTTGCTCGATCTGGCGTTCCTGCGAGGTGATGCAGCGCGGGTTTTTGCACGCGAGCACGCCCGTGATGCGCGCGGGCAGCGCGAGCTTTTTCTTTTCGACGACCTCGCCGCCCGCGATGCGGTTGACCGTCGCGCCGGGGTCGATGTACCCGAGCAGCTCCAAATCCAGCGGGATCGCCTCGTCGATTTTGATGATGTCCTTGCGCCCCATGCGCCCGGACTTGACGTTCTTGATGATGGCGACCGAGCAGGCAAGCGCGTCCAGCTTCAAGTGCCGGTAGATATCCATGCTTTTGCCCGCCGTGATGTGGTCGATGACAAAGCCGTTTTGAATGCTGTCGATGTTCACGCGAGCACCTCCAAGAGCGTCAGTATCAGCGCCATGCGCGCGTATTTGCCGTTCAAGACCTGCCGGAAATACGCGGCGCGCGGGTCGTCGTCCACGGCGGGGGATATCTCGTTGACGCGCGGCAGCGGGTGCAAAACGCACAGGTCTTGCCGCGCTTTTTTCATCTTTTCGGTGTCCAATACGTACACGTCGCGCAGGCGCAGGTAATCGTCCTCATTGAAGAAGCGCTCGCGCTGCACGCGCGTCATATAGAGCACGTCGAGCTTGCCGATGTTCTCCTCCAGCGATTCCGCCTGTTCGTATAATGCGCCCGCCGCCTGCATCTGCGCGAGCACGTACTCGGGCACGCGCAGCTCGCGCGGGGAAATCAGCACGAACCGCACGCCGGGATAGCGCCCCATCGCGCTGATGAGCGAGTGCACCGTGCGCCCAAACTGCAAATCGCCGCACAGCCCGACGGTCATGCTGTCCAGCCTGCCCTTTTCGCGGCGGATGGTCAAAAGGTCGGTCAACGTCTGCGTGGGGTGGTCGTGCCCGCCGTCGCCCGCGTTGATGATGGGCACGGGCGAGCGCAGCGCCGCGACGGTCGGCGCGCCCTCCTTGGGGTGGCGCATGGCGATGATATCGGCATAACAGCCGACCGTGCGAATGGTGTCCGAAACGCTCTCGCCCTTGGCGGCGGACGAGCTGTCCGCGCTGGAAAAGCCCAGCACCGCGCCGCCGAGTTCGAGCATCGCCGCCTCAAAGCTCAATCGCGTGCGCGTGCTCGGCTCGAAAAAGAGCGTCGCAAGCTTTTTGCCGCGCATACGCTCGGCATAGTCGGCGGGGTTTGCGATGATATCCTCCGCGAGCGCGAGCAGCGCGTCGATCTCGGCAAGCGACAAATCGGTGATTTTCAGCAAGTGCCGCATGTCACGCGTTCCTCCAGCTTTCGTCCTGCGGGTCGTCGCGGAAGCGAAGCAGGCGCGCTTCCCACTGCGGCGCGATGTCCCCGCGCGCGACCGCGACCTTGACCAGCGTGTCCAAATCGCACAGGCTTTCGTTGCGCACGTCCGCGTCTTTCAGCCGCGTAAGCCCCTTTTGCATGCCGTAGGTGAAGATGCTCGCGATGCCGAGCACGCGCGCGCCCATCTCGCGCAGCGCGGCAACGACCTCCAGCACGCTCCCGGCGGTCGAAATCAAGTCCTCCACGACCACGACCGCCTGCCCGGGGGTCAATTTGCCCTCGACGCGGTTCTCGCGCCCGTGGTCCTTCGCGCCCGAGCGCACATAGCCCATCGGCAGGGACAGCAGGTGCGCGGCGATCGCGGCGTGCGCGATGCCCGCCGTCGCCGTGCCCATGAGCGCCTCGCAGCCGGGGTACGCAGCCGCAATCATCTCCGCCAGCGCGCTTTCGATCAGCGAACGCTGCTCGGGGTACGCCAGCGTCACGCGGTTGTCGCAGTAGATGGGGCTTTGGATGCCGCTTGCCCATGTGAACGGCTGCTCCGGGCGCAAAAACACCGCGCCGGTGTCGAGCAGCGCGCCCGCGACCGCTTCTTTCCTGTTCATACGCCCTCCTTGAATTCGCGCACGCAGCGCTCGTATGCCGCCTTGGGGTCTTGCGCGCGGGTGATCGGTCTGCCGACGACGATAAAGTCCGAGCCGCCGAGCCTTGCGGCGGCGGGCGTGGTTACGCGCTTTTGGTCGCCTGCGTCGCCCTCCGCGAAGCGCACACCCGGCGTGACGGTCAAGAATGCCCGCCCGCACGCGGCTTTGACGAGCGCCGCTTCCTTGGGGCTGCACACCACGCCGTCCAGACCGGCGTCCTTGGCGTTTCTGGCGTACTGCGCGACCGTATCTTCCATGCTCGCGTCAATGAGCAGCTCCTTTTGCATGACCTCCTCGGAGGTCGAGGTGAGCTGCGTGACGGCGAGCAGCACGGGGCGCGTGCCGTCTTCGCGCGTCAGCCCGCGCACGGCGGCTTCCATCATGGCTTTCGTGCCCGCGGCGTGCAGGTTCACCATGTCCGCGCCGAGCGATGCCAGCACGCGCATGGCGCTTTCGACGGTGTTGGGGATGTCGTGCAGCTTCAAATCAAGGAATACCTTCAAGCCCAAGTCCTTGAGCGCGCGCACGACGCGCGGGCCTTCGGCGTAGAACAGCTCCATGCCGACCTTGACATACGGCCTGTGCGGCGACAATTTCGACAGAAACGCCAGCGCCTGCTCCGCGCCGGGAAAATCCAGCGCGATGATCACTTCACCCATGACGGTTCCCTCCCAATTCTTGCAGTGATGTTATTCCATATTTTTCCATGACGCTCGGCAGCGCGTCGATGATGCGCTTGCACGCCAGCGGGTCGACGAGGTTTTGCGTGCCGATCTGCACGGCGGACGCGCCCGCCATGAGCATTTCCAGCACGTCCTCGGCGCGCGATACGCCGCCCATGCCGATGATGGGAATCGATACCGCGCGCGCGACCTGCCAGACCATGCGCAGCGCCACCGGGAACACGCATGCCCCGGACAGCCCGCCGAAGGTGTTGGCAAGCAGCGGCTTGCGCGTTTTGAGGTTAATGCGCATGCCCAGCAGCGTATTGATGAGCGACAGCCCGTCCGCACCCGCGTCCTCGCAGGCTTTGGCGATTTCGCAAATGTCGGTGACGTTGGGCGAGAGCTTGACGTACACGGGCTTATCTGTCGCGGCTTTCGCCGCGCGCGTGACGGCGGCGGCGCTTTGCGCGTCCGTGCCGAACGCCATGCCCCCGCCGTGCACGTTGGGGCAGGAGACGTTCAGCTCGATGATGCCGACCTGCGCGCAATCGCCCAGTATGCGGCAGCATTCCGCGTATTCCGGGATGGAAAAGCCCGACACATTGGCAATGACTTTCTTATGAAAGAACGCCGCCAGCGCGGGCAGCTCATACGCCGCGACGTGCGCAGCGCCCGGGTTTTGCAGCCCGACGGCGTTGAGCATGCCGCCCGGCGTTTCGGCAATGCGCGGCTGCTCGTTGCCAAAGCGCGGCGCAAGCGTCGTGCCCTTCATCACGAACGTCCCCAGCATATTGATGTCGTAGAAATCCTTGAATTCCGCGCCGTAGCCGAACGTGCCGCTGGCGGGGATGACCGGGTTGTCGAGCCGCCAGCCCGACAACGTAACGGAGGTGTCTACCATAGGATCTCCTCCTTCATCAGCACGGGGCCGTCCTTGCAGATGCGCTTGTAGCCCGTGACCGTGCGGCACGAACAGCCCATGCACGCGCCGAAGCCGCACGCCATGCGCGCTTCAAAGCTGTACTCGCCCGGGCAGGCAAGCGCGTGATACGCCGCGCGCAGCATGCCCTCCGGCCCGCAGGCGTAGCTGTAATCGCAGGCGATACTGGGCAACGCGTCGGTCACAAGCCCCTTGACACCCGCGCTGCCGTCGCGCGTGCAGACGACGACCGCCGCGCCGAGTGCGCGGAATTCGTCCGCATAAAACATGTCGGCGCGCGTTTCAAACCCCAGCACGACGGTCGGCGCTGTGCCGCGCGCGACCAGCCGCCTGCACAGCCCGTACAGCGGCGGCACGCCCACGCCGCCGCCGATCAGCACGGGCGCTTGGATGCCCTCCGGCAGGCTAAAGCCGTTCCCCAGCCCGCACAGGCAGTCGAGCTCGCCCTCCCGCATGCGCGAAAGCGCTTCCGTGCCGCCGCCGACGACCTTGTAGATGACAGTCGCGCCGCGCTCGTCCCAGTCGCACACCGAGATCGGTCTGCGCAGGAAGAACCCGGGCACGGCGATGTTCAGGAACTGCCCGGGCGCGGTGACGGCGCTTGTGTCGCCCGCGAGCCGCAGGCGGTAGATATCGCGCGCGATGGCAATGTTTTCCAGTATGCGCATCACGTCGCCTCCTTTAACCAGACGGCTTTCCCGCCGACCTGCGTATACACGCAGCCGCCACGCACGCGCATGCCCGCAAACGGCGTGGCGCGCCCGAGCGAGGCGAACTCCGCCGGGTCGATGGTATACTCGGTCTTCAAATCGAACGCCGCCATGTCGCCGTCCGCCGCAAGCCCGAACCGCGCTTTGGGCGCGTCGATCAGCATGTATAGCAGCCTCTCCAGCGGGAAGCCGCGCCCGAGCACGAGCTTGGTATACAGCGCCGGGAACGCGCATTCCAGCCCGACCACGCCGTTCAGGCTGCTTTCGAACCCGCCCGCCTTCTCGCTTTCTGCGTGCGGCGCGTGGTCGGTGGCGATGATATCCACCGTGCCGTCCAGACAGCCCGCGACCAGCGCCTCGCGGTCGCTTGCGCTTCCGATGGGCGGGTTCATTTTGAAGCGCCCGTCGTCCTCGATATCGTCTTTGCACAAAAGTAGGTAGTGCGGCGCGGTCTCGCAGGTCACGGGCAGCCCGTCCCTTTTCGCGGCACGCATCAGCGCCACGCTCTCCCTGCACGAGATATGGCACGCGTGATACCGACAGCCGGTCGCGCGGACGAGCTTGAGGTCGCGCTCGAGCTGCCGCCACTCGCTCTCGGGATGCGGGCAGCACCTGTCCTCGCAGTGCGCGCTGATCAAGCCGCCCGCCGCCTGCACGGTGATCATGGCGCTTCGCATGGTCTCCTCGCTCTGCACGCCGTGTCCGTCGTCGGAAAACGCGACGGCGCGCGAAGCGAGCGCGGCGATCTCCGCCAGCTCTCCCGCGCCCAGCCCGCCGCGCGTGATCGTCGCCATCGGATACGCGCGCACGACCGCGTCCCGCGCTATGAGCGCCTCCTGTACGGCGATCGCCGGCACGCTGTCGGGCGCGGGCTTGACGTTGGGCATGGCGCACACCGCCGTATACCCGCCGCGCGCCGCCGCGCGCGTGCCCGTTTTGATCGTCTCCTTATACGAAAAACCGGGTTCTCGCAGATGCACATGCACATCGGCAAGACCCGGCGTAATCAGCAGCCCCTCGGGCGACAACGTCCCAAGCGGCGGGGGGAGCGCGCCCCCCGCCGTCAGGCGTCCGTTCTCATATACGTATGACATGTCCTGATACCGCGCCATTACTTTGCCGCGCCCTTGGTCTTTTCGCCGATGCTCAACAAAGCGTTGATGAGGATGCCGAAGATCGCCGCGCCCGCGATGCAGGGCACTTGCACCCCGAAGACCGGGATGTTCCCGCCGAAGGCGTACTGCCCGCCGACGCCGATGACCATGATCGAGGCGATGACGGCGATGTTTTTGGCGGAGAACATGTCCACCTTGCGGTCGATCATGATGGCGATGCCCTGCGCGGCGATCGCGCCGAACAGATAGACCTCCAGACCGCCGATGACCGCCAGCGGGATGCCGTAGATGACGCGGATCAGCGGCGTGAAGAAGCTGACGACGATCGCGACGATCGACGCCGCCACGAGCACGGGCACGGAGAAGACCTTGGTGATCGCCATAGTGCTGATGTTCTCGCCGTAGTTCGTGCCCGCAGGCCCGCCGACGAAGCCCGAAATCATGTCGCAGATGCCGTCGCCGATCAGGTTGCGGTCGAGCATGTCCGCCAAGCTGTACTTCATTTTCACGCCCTTCTTGCGGGCGACGTCGTTGACGTAGATATCCAGCTGGTACATGTGCGCCGTCGATTCGGGAATGGTCGCGATGGCGATGGGCATGATGGCGGCGACCGCCGTCCACGAAACCTTGGGCAGCGAGAAGGCGGGCACGGCGAACAGCGAGCCGTCGCCCAGTGTCCACAGGGACGCGCTCATCGCCGACGCGGGCATTTCACGGAACAGGCTGATCCCGCCGAACGCATACAGTATGCCGGCGACCGCGCAGCCCGTCGCCGCGCCGAGCAGCAGCGGAAGCTGCCCAAGAAAGCCCTTGAGATACTTGGAATAGAACACGGTGGACAGCAGCGTCACCAGCGCGACGATCGTCCACCAGCTGCTTTCCGCCGTCGCCGCGTCCACCTTGGGGATCGCGTCGCCCAGCGCGTTGCCCGCCAGCGTCAGGCCGATGATCATCGCGACCGAGCCGGTGATCGAGGGCGGCAGCACCTTCTCGACCGCCGAGCGCCCGCAGAAGCGCACCAGCAGACCGGCGGCGATCGACACCAACCCCGACAGGATGATGCCGAACTGCGCGTACTGGATCGCCTCGACCGGCAGCACGCCGTCCACCTTCACAAAGCCCTCCGCCGCGCACATGCTCGCGATCGCGGTCAGGTAGGCAAAGCTCGAGCCGTAATACAGCGGGATCTTGCGCCCGGTAATCAGGATGAAGCACAGCGTCGCCAGACCGCTGGCGAAGATCGTGGTCGATACCTGAAAGCCCGTGATCAGCGCCACCGTGACCGTCGCCGGGAACATGACGATCACCTGCTGAATCGCGTACAGTACGAGCTTGCCAAAGCTCGGCCGTTCGTCTGGCAGATACCCTATCTGCTGCGCGGTGTTCTTGACCATTTCCGTCAACCCCTCTTTCGCTTGTTCGCAGCGCGTGTCCCCAGCAAAAAAGCCGCCTCCCCCTGTGCAGGGAAAAGCGGCGCTTGGCACGTCAATGATCCGCCTCGCGTTGATCGCCTTCCCAGCCTCTCTGTACCGGGTTAAAGGACCGCGTCTGGATTCCGTGGCATCATAGCACGGATGGGCGGGGTTGTCAATCCAATAATTTCAAGACGGCTTCCCGAACCCCCCGCGCGCCGCGCGCATACCTTGGTATTGCGGGAGAAAAACCCCGCCAATACACAGCGAGGAAGAAGAACATGCAAAACATCGAAACGTCCGTCAGACTCACCGGCGCGGCTGTTCCCAACTCCGTGCAGGTCATGGATAACGAAACCCATCTGTACTACGAGCCGTGCGAGGAAAGCAAAGCCATCGCCATCAACGACTGCCCCGCCGAAGATTCCGGGCGCACGCTCGATTTGACCCTCACGCTGCGCGGCGTATGCCCGGGCAAGCGCGTTGCCGCCGGCGTGCGGCTGACCGAAATGGATGCAGCGGGGCGCGAGTACCCGCGCGCCTTTCGCGCCTCAACCGTGCCCGCGCATAGTCAATCTGGATACGCCGACATCACCCTGCCCGTCATGCGCTTCATCATGCCCGAGGATATCAGCGTCAGCGGCGCGCAGTCCATGCTGTCTGGGCGCAGGCATTTCGTGCTGCGCACGATCACGCACTATGTTG
Organism: uncultured Oscillospiraceae bacterium; assembly: GCA_964512175.1. GTDB lineage: Bacteria > Bacillota > Clostridia > Christensenellales > Aristaeellaceae > CAZEIC01. The sequence continues at coordinate 14,831 of CAZEIC010000068.1, forward strand.
ACACCACGCAGAACACAGGAACCCCCGGCTGCTGACGAGTTCATTCCCGTACAAACGCTATCCGCAAGCTCCGAGACCCTTCCACGCGATTCGTTATAACCGATACAAAAGCGGGGGTTGGCACACGCCAACCCCCCATTTTTCCGTCCGGCGCTATTTCAAGCGCCAGATTTTTTCGTTATATTCCTTGATGGTCCTGTCCGACGAGAACACGCCCGACATGGCGGTGTTGGTGATCGCCATTTTGAGCCATTTGTCGCGGTCGCGGAAGTCCGCGTCCAC
>CAZEIC010000069.1:0-15058 GCA_964512175.1 uncultured Oscillospiraceae bacterium
GCTGTATGGGGTGGAGCAAATTACGCAGTTGCTGCAGCAACATTTCCCCGCAAAAGTTTATCGTGGAAAACTATGTGGACGCGTGGAACGGCGCGAACTTTTCGCGGTACACCATCAACAGCATATTCCTGAGCGTGTTCGTCATGGCGGGTGTGGTGCTGGTGTCCTCGATGTCGGGCTATTGCTTCTCGCGCAAGGAATTTCCGGGCAAGAACCTGATTTACGGGACGCTGATCGCCTTCATGTTCGTCAGCATCGGCAGCGTGTCGCTGCGGCCGCTGTTCGAGGTGGCGATGCAGTTCAACCTGCATAAATCCTTGTGGGGCGTCATCCTCATCACGATCGGCACGGCACAGTCCTCCAACATCTTCCTGTCGCGCGGGTATATCAACACCATCCCCAAGGAAGTGGACGAGGCGGCGCGCATCGACGGCTGCACGTTCTTTGGCATCTACTGGCGCATCCTCATGCCGCTGATGGTGCCGATTCTCGCGACGATCGCGCTGCTTGCCTTCCGTGCCGGCTGGAACCAATACATGCTGCCGTATGTGTTCACCATGTCCAGCCCGGACATGCGCCCCCTGACGGTCGGCGTGGTGCAGCTGCAAAGCAGCTTGGACGGCGCGGCGGCGAACTGGAACATCATGTTTGCGGGCGCGTCCATGGCGATCGTGCCGATCGTGACGCTGTACGCCTTTACGAGCAAATACTTCATCACCGGTCTGACAAGCGGCGCCGTGAAGGGCTGAGGAAAGGATAAGATTATGGAAACATTCGCGCTGAACAGGTCTGGATTCGTCACGGACTGGCTGGTAAGCGGTCCCGCCCGGCATCCGTTTGAAATGAAGAACGACTGCGTCGATCAATTGGCGTATGAGGCGAAGCTCCGGCAGAACGTCCGCAACGAGGATTATCCCGCGCCGCCCAGCGTGCGGTTGGGCGAGCGCTTTCTGGAAAACAACCCGTGGCGGTATCACTTCACGAACGCGAACTGGTTCGTGCAGTTCATGTGCTACGGGCATAACACCGACCGCGTGGACGCGGCGGCGGCGACCGTGCTCATCGCGCCGGAGGACATGACTTTGCAGGCGACGCTTTGGACATACGCGAGCGTCGATCTGTGGGTGAACGGCGAAAAGCTCGCCGTCGTGCCGTTCGGCGTGTACAAGCCCATCATTCGCATGCGCGTGTCCCTGCCGCTGAAAAAGGGCGAAAACCTTGTGTATGTGCGCCTGCAGGCGCTTGCCGTGCGCGACACCATGAACCTGTTCGGGCTGCAATTGCCGACCGACCGGGGCGTTTCGGTCACGCTGCCGGACGGTGAAAACACCGCGCCCATCATCGCCGCCGCCAAATGGCTGCGCGCCGTCGGCTTCCAAGACGGCTCGCTCGTGTTCGACGCGCCGCCGTGCGCGGCGTGCATCGGGCAGGACGACCTTGCGGGCAAGACCGCATACCCCGTCGGCGGCGCGGAGACGCTGACGGTGCGCGTCTCCGTCGCGGGGCAGACGTTTGCGCGCAAGCTCGAGTTCGCGCACAACATCCACGCCGCGTTTGTTGACGAACCAAGCGATGTGTCGGAAGCGCGGCGCAATATGTATCGCTTCATCGGCAAACAGGAGAAAGTCCCGCGCGGCATCGACAATTATTTCGCGGGCTACAACATCCTCGCGCGCTACGCCACCGGCGACCAGACGGGGCTGGATTACGATTTGTTCTATAATGACTTGGACGTGATGCAGAAGCGGCGCGACTGCTCCGAGTTCATCGCGGCGGCGCTGCTTCGGCTCGTGCGCGAGTACGACATGGGCACGGCGGCGCTTGCCGAAATGAAGCGCGTGTTCCTCGATTACCGCTACTGGATGGACGAGGCGGGCGAGGACGGCATGTGCTTCTGGAGCGAGAACCACGCGCTGATGTTCTTCGGCGTGCAGCTGCTGGCAGGCGAAATGTGGCAAGATGACATCTTCACGCGCTCGGGACGCACGGGACGCGAGCAGTACGCCGTCGCGCGCAAGCGCTGTAACGACTGGCTGGACGACGTGCTGGCGCACGGTTTCGAGGAGTTCTTGAGCGCCAATTACATGAACGTCACGATGGGCACGCTCGTGAACCTCATCGACTACGGCCCGGAGGAGATCAGCGAAAAGGCGACCAAGGTGCTCGACGAGCAGTTCCGCCAGATCGGCATCCAGACGTTCGACGGCTCGATCATCGCCCCGATGGGGCGCGTCTACCGCGCCGCGATCTATCCGTTCCGGCAGGATTCACAGGGCATGCTGCACTATCTCGACGGCAAGAACCCGTTCTGCGCCACGTCCGACAGTTGGTGGCTTTCGAGCCTCGCGACCTGCAAGTACGTCATTCCCGACGAAACGATTCGTGAACTGACGCACGCGCGGCTGCAAACGACGTATTTCTCCGGCAACGCCTGTGTGTATGTCAACAAAACGCCCGATTATATGCTCACGGGCGTACAGTGCCCCTCGGGCGAAGCACGCAGGTGGCGCAACGTCTATCAGGACGCGCATGTGGACGTCGGCTCGAACGAGTACGTCAAGTCGCTCAATGAAAAGTTCCACGGCACGAGCTGCCTGACCCCCGGGCAGTACGGCTATCAGCAACACTTTGGGTACATGGCGCTCACGCGCGAGGCGGTGACGTTCACCAACCATCCCGGCACGGCGGGCGAGGACGGCGGCATGCGCCCGGGCTACTGGTACGCCAACGGCGTGATGCCCGCGCAAAAGCTCGCCGGGAACACCGTCGGGCAGATCTACTGCATCGACGACACGCATCCGCTGGATTTTACGCACCTGTACTTCCCGAGCGACAAGTTCAGCGCATGGGAATTCGACGGCAACTGGCTGCTTGCCAAGGCGGGGAACGGGTATATCGGCGTGTGGTGCTCCGCGCCGCTGACCGCGCACGACGACATGCTCTTTGCCTGCGAATGGCGCGCATACGGGCGCAAGACCGCGTTCCTCGGGAAAATCGAGAGCGCGAGCGCGTGCGATTTCGACGCTTTCAAGCAAGCCTGCCGCGCAAGCGCGCCCGTCTTCGACGAAAACGCCCTGACGCTTTGCACAGCGGACGGTTTCGCTATGGCGTTCTCGTTCGAGCGCGACGACACGCAGTATCTGGCGTGACGAGGGGATAAAGGCGGCAGATGAAAAAGCTCTTCGAGGAGTACAAGCAAAACGGGCTATTGGTTTTTCTGGTTCTCTATCTGGTGTTTTACACCACGGACGCCGCAAGCGGATACTTCATGATCTTCCTGAACAACATCGGCTTCAACACCCTGCAAATGGGCGTGCTCACGTCGGGCGCGGCGCTTGCCGCCATGCTGTTCCAGCCCTTTGTCGGGCGCATGGCGGATCGCTCCAAAACCAAGAACGCCGTGTTGATTGCGACCTTGCTGCTCGCGGCGACGGCGTGCGTGCTGCTGCGCGTGTCGCAGGCGTTCATCTACATCATGCTGGTGTACACGCTGTTCCTGATTGCCAGGAACATCCTGCATCCGCTGGTCGATTCCATCACGCTGGAGCACACCGCCGAAAGAGGGATGGACTTTGGTCCCATCCGCACGATGGGCTGCATCGGCTACGGGCTCATGTCGCTGCTCGCGGGGCGCGTCGCCGCGGGCGACGCGGCGGACACGTTCGTGCTCTATGCGTTCACATCGCTCGCGACCATCGCGGTGGTGTGCTTCCTGCCCAAGTCCTACGGCATGCAGCGCGGAAAAAAGCGCGTCAATCCCATGCTGATATTTGCCAATAAGCAGCTTTTGATGTATACGCTGTTTGCCGTCGTCATCAGCAGCACCAAGAGCTACTACTTCAGCTTCTTCTCGGTCTACTACACGCGCGATCTCGGCGGCTCGACCAGCCTGTACGGCGTGATGCTGTCGCTTGCGGCGTTCATGGAGATCCCGATCATCTTCTCGATCGACAAGATCATCCGGCGATTCGGCACGCGCAAAGTCATCATCATGGCGGGGATGCTCGAAACGCTGCGCTGGGCGATGACGGCGCTGATCGTCGATCCGACGGTCGCGGTGTTCGTGCAGGCGGTCCTCGGCTGCAACAACATGACGCTTGCAATCGCGATGATCATGTTCGTCAACGACACCATGCCGCCCGAAACCAAGACGACCGGACAGGCGACCTACACCATGTGCACGAGCGTTGGCTCTCTGCTTGCGGGCAACCTGCTGGGCGGCGCGCTGAGCAACCTGCTGGGCATCCGTCCGGTGTTCTGGCTTTGCGTGGTCGTCAATTTGGCGATGATGGCGCTGTTCGTGTTTGTTACCAAGAAATTCCGCGAACCCGGGCGCGCGTGAAAGGATAGGAATATGCGGCATACAAAGATTCCATTTGGCAATCTCCCGGACGGAAGCGTGCATTACGCGCATGTGCTGGAGAATGGCGCTGGCATGCGCGCGACCGTGCTGGAATACGGCGCGATTCTGAAAAGCCTGATTGTCCCTGATCGCGCGGGGCAGCCCGTGAACGTCGTGCACGGGCTGAACACGCTCGACGCATATCTTGCGGGCGGCAAGTTCGCGAGCGCGGTGATCGGGCGCGTGGCGAACCGCATCAGCGGCGCGGCGTTCACGGTGGACGGTATCCAGTATACATTGGAAAAGAATTCCGGCGACCTCAACATCCACAGCGGCAGCGGGCGCTACGGCTGGCGGTTCTTTCAGGCGGAGGATTCCTCGGATGCGACCTGCGCGGCGGTCACGCTGCGCGTTTTCGACGGGGGAGAGGGCGGCATGCCCGGAACGGTGGCGTTTTCCGTGCGCTATTCGCTGGGCGAGCAAAACGCGCTGCGGCTGGAGTATCGGGCGACCCCTTCGCAGAAAACGCCGATCAGCGTCACCAGCCACGCGTACTTCAACCTCAACGGGCGAGACGGCGCGGACGTGGAGAACCATCTGCTGATGGTCAACGCCGATTACTACCTGCCCAATGACGCGACCGGGCTGCCGACGGGCGAAGTGCTGTCCGTCGCGGGCACGCGCTTTGATTTGCGCGAACCGTCGCGCCTTGCAGACTGTTTATCGCCCGAGGGACGCGGGTTTGACAACAATTTCTGCATTCGCGGGCGCGGCATGCGCGAGGTTGCGGCGGCATACGCCCCGACGACGGGCATTCGCATGCGCGCGGTGAGCGACATGCCGGGCATGCAGCTGCTCGCGAGGGCGCAGATTTTCTGCTTTGAAACGCAGCATTATCCCAACGCCGTCAACTATTCGCACTTCCCGTGCAACCTCTATACGCCCGAGCGTCCCTTCCTGTCCGAAACGACGTTCCTGTTTGACACGGTTGCCCCGTAACGGCGACCTTGCTCACTGGTGTTTCCGGAAAGCCGTCGGCGTTTGTCCGACGGTTTTTTTGAATACCTTTGCAAAGTAATTCTGATCCGGAAAGCCGACGGCTTGCGCGACGACCTTGACGGGCTCGCCGCCCGAGAGCAGCAGTTCCTTTGCCGCCTCGACGCGCGCCTCCGTCACCATCTGCATGGGCGTCATGCCAAAGCGCTGCCTGCACAGCGCGTATAGCTTGGTTTTCCCGACGTGCAGGCGGCGCGCCAGTTCGTCCGAGTCCAGCTGCTCCGCGTAATGCGCGGCGATGTACGCGCGCAGCCGCGCGGGCTCGTCCTGACTGTTCGCGCCGCGCAGGCTGTACAACCTGACCTCGCTCACGCACGCGCGTACAATTTCCATGCACGCCGCCATCTGCTCGGGCGATATGCGCCGCAGCGACAGAAACGCCTGATACAGCGATTCCCGGTCGGGGTGCCACGCGCACTTTTCGCGCACGCGCGCCCATTGTTTCTCGCGCGGCGCGTCGTCGAGCATCTGCCCAAAGACGATGGTCGCGATCACGCGGTCGTTTTCCAGCACCGGCATGGCGACCTCGTACAGCCCCGCGTGACAGACGTACCGCCTGTGCGCGCGCGTCGCCCGCACGGCGGCGACCGCCTCCCGGTCGCACGCGAGGCAGCGTGCCGCGCCGCACGGCTCGCCCATGACGGCGCTGCAAAACGTCGCGCGGTGGCTGGAGGTGTAGACCTCGCGGCCGTTCTCGTCCATCAGCGCGAATTTGACGCTGGTGCACAGGTGCAGGTTGTCGAGCAGGCGGCTCAAGCGCTTGAATTCCTCGTGGGTCAGCATGGCGCATCCCCTCTTGCTGCGTTCATTCTTTCGCATTTGCGGAAGATATTGCTATATTCGCGAACGCACAGACATTTTCCTGCACGTCGAACTGTGGTATCATACACGGGAACCAAACGGAAAGAGGTGCTCGTGATGGACAGGAAACCCATTCTCGTCATCATGGCGGCAGGCATGGGCAGCCGCTTCGGAGGGCTCAAGCAGATCACGCCGGTCGACGACGCGGGGCATCTGCTGCTCGATTTTGCCATATACGACGCTGTTCGTGCGGGGTTTGGCAAGGTCGTGTGCGTCATCAAGCCCGAGCTGGAACGCGACTTTGACGATATGATCGCCCGCCGTTTGCGCGACAAGGTCGATCTTGTATACGCGTATCAGACGCTTGACAGGCTGCCCGCGGGTTACCGCGTGCCGGAAGGCCGCCAAAAGCCGTGGGGCACGGGGCACGCCGTACTCTGCGCGAAGGACGAGATCGACGCGCCGTTTTGCGTCATCAACGCCGACGATTTTTACGGGCGCAGCGCGTTTGCGGACATCGCTGCGTTCCTGTCCAAGCACAGTGAATCCAATGCGCACGCGATGGTCGGCTACCGCGTCGAAAACACGCTGACGGAGAACGGCTCGGTCGCGCGCGGCGTGTGCGACGTGGACGAGAACGGTTTCCTGCGTGGCGTGGTAGAGCGCACGCGCATCGAGCCGACGGCGGGCGGCGCGCAATTCACCGAGGACGGCGAGACGTTCACATTCATCCCGGCGGGCACGAACGTCAGCATGAACATGTGGGGTTTCCAGCCGTCGATGATGCGCGAGATCGAGGCGCGGTTCGCGCCGTGGCTCGACGCGCTGCTGCCGGAGAACCCGCTCAAGTGCGAGTACTTCCTGCCGCTGATTCCCAACCAGCTGCTTGCCGAGCGCGCGGCGACGTTCCGCGTGCTGCCGACGCACGAAAAGTGGTATGGTGTGACCTACGCAAACGATTTGCCCGTGCTGAAGGCGGCGCTTTCGCGCATGCGCGCTGACGGCGCGTACCCCGAAGCGCTCTGGAGGTAAACGATGGAAAATATTTACAAACAGTTTTGCTTGGACGGCGACGTCATCCACTGCGCGCGGTACGGCAACGGGCACATCAACGAAACGTATCTGCTGGTGACGGGCAAGCCGCACCTGTACATTCTGCAAAAGATCAACCACACCATTTTCCGCAACGTGACCGGGCTGATGAACAATATCATCGCCGTGACCGAGTACCTGCGCGCGCAAAATCCCGACCCGCGCCGCGTGCTGACGCTCGTCCCGACCGTGGACGGCGCGCCATACCTTGCCGCGGGCGGCGGGTACTACCGGGTGTATGAATTCGTGACGGGCAGCATCTGTCTGGACAAGCCCGAAACCGACGCCGACCTCGCGCAAAGCGGCGTGGCGTTCGGGCAGTTCCAGAACCAGCTTGCCGGGTTTCCCGCCGCGACGCTGACGGAGACCATCCCGCGCTTTCACGACACGCGCGACCGGTATCGCCAGCTTCGCGAGGCGATCGACGCGGATGTCGCCGGACGCCGCGAAAGCGCGCGCGCCGAGATCGACGCGTACCTTGCGCGCGAAAGCGAAGCGGGCGCGCTGATGGACAGGTGCGAACGCGGCGAACTGCCGCTTCGCGTGACGCACAACGACACCAAGCTCAACAACGTCATGCTCGATGATAAAACGCGCGCGCCGCTGTGCGTCATTGATTTGGACACCGTGATGCCCGGGCTTGCCGCCAACGACTTTGGCGATTCCATTCGCTTCGGCGCGTCCACCGCCGCTGAGGATGAGAAGGACTTGCGCAATGTCAGCATGTCGCTCGATTTGTTCCGGCGGTACGCCGAGGGCTTTTTATCCTCCTGCAAGGAGCGCCTGACGCAAGCTGAAATCGACACGCTGCCGATGGGCGCGAAGCTCATGACGCTGGAATGCGGCGCGCGCTTTTTGACAGACTATCTCAACGGCGACACCTATTTTCACATATCGCGCCCGGAGCACAACCTAGACCGCTGCCGCACGCAAATCACGCTCGTCATGGACATGGAGCGCAAGTGGGACGACATGCGCGCGATCATCGCGGGCATATAAGCTACCGTTTTCTGGTGAACTCCGTCACGGGCAGACCGTCGCGGTAATTGAGCTGATGCGGCTCGTAGCGCTCGTCCTCGTGGCGCTGCCGCGTCATGTCGGTATAGTGCCACGTCGGCACGGGCGCGTCGGCGCGCCACGGCCTGCGCGCCCAGTAATAGCCCCGGAACGGGTCGCGCGTTGCGTCCATGTGCGCAAGCAGCGCGTCGTGCAGCGCGTCGCGAATCGCCGCGTATTCGGGGTTCGCGATTTGGTTGACCATTTCGCCGGGGTCTGTTGCAAGGTCGTACAGTTCGTCGGTCGAGAGCAGGTTGACGCTCAACTTATAACGCCCGTCGAATACCGCGCGCAGCGGCTGAAAGCCGCCGAAGCCGTCGTGGTCGACCTCGTAGCGCCCGTATTCGATAAACACGCGGTCGTTGACGCGGGTTGCCGGGTCGCGCATCTGCCGCGTCATGCTGACGCCCTCGAACACGTCGGGCGGCTGGATGCCCAGCAGCTCCAGCACGGTCGGCGCGAGGTTAATGTGCGATACGGGCGAAGCGCTGACCGCGCCGCGCGGAATGCCGGGGCCCTTGACGATCAGCGGGATGCGCGCGATCTCGTCATACGCGGCGGGACCTTTGCCACACAGGGCGTGCGAGTTCATCATGTCGCCGTGGTCGGAAGTGTAGATGACCGTCGCGCCCGGCATGTGCTTGTCCACCGCGTCCAGCACGCGCCCGATCTCCGTGTCCACAAAGCTGTTGCAGCCGAAGAAATAGGGGCTTTTGAGCGTTAGCCCTGTCTTGTCCGCGCGCAGCCCGTCGCCCGCCCAGACGCGCTGGTATTCGGGCTTGTCTTCCAGCGTATCATATACGTTTGGGCTGATGGGGAACGAGAAGTCGCGGTATAGGTCGGCATATTCGCGCGGGCACAGGAACGGGTCGTGCGGCTCGTCAAAGGACACGCAGAGCAGCGCGTCCTCGTCCTTGCTCTCCTCGATGAAGCGGATCGCCCTGTCCGCGCAGCGGTGCCCGAACGTGAATTCCGGCTGGATGTCCAGCGTATCGACGCTGTCCTGCCGGCGCGACAGCACGCGTTCTTCGGGCGTCAATTCGTCCAGATAATTGCGCATGTCGTACCAGTAGCGCGCGTCCCAGCCCTCGGGGCAGCGCCCCTGCCCGAAGTAGTCGCCGCCGTCCAGATGCCACTTGCCGACGTATGCCGTATGAATCCCGCGGTCCTGCGCGCGCTGACCGATGGAGCGCGCGGTCTGCGAGATGCCGACGCTGTTGGTCCAGCTATCGCAGGAGTGCGGGTATACGCCCGTGAAAATCGCTGCGCGCGCCGGCTGGCACAGCGGCTGCGTGGTATACGCGCGCTCAAAGCGCGTGCCGTCCGCCGCGAGCGCGTCCAGACGCGGCGTGCGAAGCCCGGTCTGCCGATAGCAGTTTACCATGTCCCATCGCTGCGAGTCGGTCATGATGAACACGACCTGTTTTTTATCCTGCGTTTTCGCCATGTGTACCTCCGCTGTGATGCACTTTTTCTCCCTGTTAAGATACCGTATATCGCCGCCGATTGCAACCATTTTCTTTGGAAATGCTGATAAACGAGCAAAACCGTCCGCCGCCTTGCGAGGCGCGGACGGTTTACTGATATATTGCGTTATTGCGCGCTGTAGTAATTGATCAGGCAGCCGTCGAGCAGGATTTGGCGCTCGCTTTCGGTCAGCTCGCCCAGCGTCAGCGTGATATCGCGCGCGCCGCATTCGCCCAGCGCGAGCGCGGGAATCGTTTGCCAGCCCTCGACGACCGCGCGGCGAATGTCCCGGACAAGCACGTATTCCGACAGCGCAAGGTCGTCGTCCGTCACGAAGGGCAGCATGCCCCAGTTGATGAGGTTGGAGCGATAGCGCTTGGTGGCGTACTCGCGCGCGAAGTTCGCCGCGCCGCCCAGCACGCGCTGGCAGCTTGCCGCCTGCTCGCGCGCCGAGCCGTCGCCGGGCTTGTACGCGTAGATCGCCGTGCCGAGCGAAAGATCAGGCAGGGGAATGTCTACCCGCATCGCCGCCAGCGCGCGCGCGACCTCGCCTTCTTCCGGGAATGCCTTGGCGCGCGCGACATAGCCCGGGTCGCGCCGCGAAAGCGCGAACTCCGCCAGCCGGAGGGGGTTGGAACGGAAGGACGCCGTTTCGCCCGAGGGGATCAATTCGTCGGTCGTCGTCACGGGATCGCGCAGCTCGCTGACAATTTTTACTAGCAGGTGCGCGTTCAGCGCGGGCAGCTTGGGCCAGTCCTTGATGTTGGGCCCCATCACAAGCGGCGCGTCCGGGTCGGGCGTTTTCGCGGTGAACACGCGCTTCTGATAGACGCTCGCGTCGAACTGGTATGCCGGGATGCTCTCGTCATAGTCGATTTCGTCCGCGCCGGTCAGCGCGCCGCCGTTCCTCGCGGTTGCTGCGATGGAGCGCGCGTCCATGAGCGCGACGTAGGCGCTTTGCCCCTCGCCGGGTTTCGCGCCCTCGCGATTGGGGAAATTGCGCGTGGTGTGCCGCAGGCTGAGCGCGCCCGTCTGCGGCGTGTCGCCCGCGCCGAAGCACGGACCGCAGAAGCACTCGCGCACGATCACGCCCGCCGACAGCAGCGTGTCCAGCGCGCCGGCGCGCATCAGCGCCAGATAAGCGGGCATGCTGCCGGGATAAACGCTCATGGAAAACGCGCCCGCGCCGATGCCGCCGCCCGAAAGGATGGAGGCTGCGGCGCACACGTTGTCGAACGTGCCGCCCGAGCAGCCCGCGATGATCGCCTGTTCCGCCTGCAAGCCGCGCGCGCCGAGCTTCGCGGCAAGCGGCGCGAGCGCCGCGTCCGCCATGAGGATATCGCGCGCGTTTTGCTTGAATTCCGCGATGGTATAGGCGTTGGAGGGGTGGAAGGGCAGCGCGATCATGGGCTTGATTTGCGAAAGGTCGACGATCAGCGCGCGCTCGTAATACGCTTCGGGCGCGGGGGAGAGGCGCGCAAAGTCGCCCTCGCGGTCGTGCGCGCGGTAATAATCGCGCACCGCGTCGTCGGTCTGCCAAATGGAGCTCCAGCAGGCGGTTTCGGTCGTCATCACGTCGATGGCGTTGCGGTATTCGACGGGCAAGCTCGCGATGCCGTCGCCGAGGAATTCCAGCACGCGGTTCTTGACGAACCCTGTTTCAAAGACTTCGCGGATGATGGTCAGCGCCACGTCCTGTGGCCCTACGCCGTGCCCGGGCTTGCCCGTCAAAACGACGGCGACGACCTCGGGCGCGGGCAGGTCGTAGGTACGTGAGAGCAGTTGCTTTGCAAGCTCGCCGCCGCCCTCGCCCACGCCCATCGTCCCCAGCGCGCCGTAGCGCGTGTGGCTGTCCGAGCCGAGGATCATGCGCCCGCCGCCCGCCATCATTTCGCGGTTGTAGCTGTGGATGACCGCCAGATTGGTCGGGACGTATGTGCCGCCGTACTTGCGCGCCGCCGACAGCGCGAAGGCGTGGTCGTCCTCGTTGATCGTGCCGCCCACGGCGCACAGGCTGTTGTGGCAGTTGGTGAGCACGTAGGGCATGGGAAATTCTTTCATACCGCTGGCGCGCGCCGTCTGGATGATGCCGACATAGGTGATGTCGTGCGAGGTCAGGCTGTCAAAGCGCAGGCGCAGCGGCTCGCCGACCGCGAGCGGCGCGTTTTGATCGCGCGAGCCGTCGTGCGCGCGCAGGATGCCCGCCGAAATGGTTTCGCCGCGCAGGCGAAGCGCTTCCGCCGCGCCGATCTCGCCCTCGCGTATGCGCTGTCCGTCCAGCACGACCACGTTTTTCAGCTTCCGTATCATATGCCGTCTCCTTTGCCGAGCGCCTTTTCGGCGGCTTTGCGCGCGATGTCGCGCCCCTTTTGCCGCAGACAGGTCGGCAGGCTGTTTTTAGGGTTGTGATGCCAGCGCACGCACAGGCGGCAGTCGCCGTGGCGCACGCAATCGCTCCGGCAGGGGCACGCGTCGTTTTTTTCCATCGGCAGCTTGCACACGAGCTTTTCCAGCGCCGTCTCCGCGTTATCCGGTCGCCCAGCGACCATGTGCGCTTCGCCCGGAAAAATGGCGATGAACTCGCCTGCTTTGAGCAATACCGCCGTGCCGCGCGGCGCGCCGTCGAGCTTCCAGCCGTCGTCTTGCAGCGCTTCGGCGCGCGCAAGCGCCGGGTCGTCCGTGACGTGGACGATTTCGCTCCCGGCAAGGCAGAGCATCAAATCAATGGTGTGCTCGTGCACCTCGAAGCGCCGGCTTTCGTCGGGCTTGGTTTTATATTGCTTATGGCGAATGACGAACCCGTCGTGCGTCTGTGCGTCGTCGGGGTCGAAGTTTTCTTTCCCCAGCGCCGCCGCGAGGCGCGCCGCGCCCGGAATCACGCCGTCATACAGCGCCAGCCGCGATATTTTGTCTGCAATCATTCTTTGATTTTCCTCACAACGTCGAGCACCGTCCCGTCGCGCGCTTCCATGATAGCGACGACCTGCTCCTCAAACTGCACGTCGTCCGGGCGACCGGTGATTCCGTAGGCGCGCTCTTTGAGCCATTCGATGGAAACGGTTTCCACGCCCGCGTCACGTAGGTTCTGCGCGATATCGGGGCGCAGGGGATTGACCGCCACGCCGTAGTCCGTCACCAGCACGTCCACGCATTCGCCGGGGGTCGTGACCGTCACGACATGCTCACAGACCGTCGCCATGCGCCCGCGCACCAGCGGCGTGACAATGATGGTGCACTTCGCGCCCGCCGCCGCGTCGGGGTGCCCTCCGGGCGCGCCGCGCAGCACGCCGTCCGAGCCGGTGATCACGTTGACGTTGAAATCGGTGTCGATTTCCAGCGCCGCGAGGATGACAAAATCCAGTTTGTTGACGAACGCGCCCTTGTTGCCGGGGCTGGCGTACTGGCTGGTGGAGATCTCAAAATGCCGCGGATGGCTGCCGACCGACGCGACGCTCGGAATGTCGAAATTCTGCGCGTCCACGATGGCGCCCACCAACCCTTTGTTGAGCAAATCGACGGCGGGCTGCGAGATGCCGCCGATGATCCAGCTGATTTTTACATCGCGCTCCAGCAGCAGCTTTTCAATGAAGCGGTTCGCCGCCAGCGACGGCCCGCCCGCGCCCGTCTGGAAGGAAAAGCCGTCCTTGAAGTACGGCGTCGCCGCCATGACCTTGGCGCAGCGCTCCGCCATGAGCAGATCGCGCGGGTCTTGGCTCATGCGCGCCGCTTGGCTGGCGATCTTCTTCGGGTCGCCGATTTCGTCGACGACCACCACGCAGTCCACGTCCACCGCCTCGATGGACGGCGGGAAGTTCGGGAAATCGACGAGCGTATCGGTGATCACCACGACATGGTCGGCATATTTCGCGTCCACCATGGCGTAGGAGAGCACGCCGCAGTCGCTCTTGCCGCCCTTGCCGCGCGCGTTGCCATAGCAATCGCTCGTGGGCGCGCCGATGAACGCGATATCGATGTGCACCTCGCCCGTTTCGATCGCGCGCACGCGCCCGCCGTGCGAGCGCAGGATGGCTGGAGTCTTGAGCTTGCCGCGCGAGACGACCTCGCCCATGCGCCCGCGGATGCCGCTGGTCTGCAAGCCCGTGACGATGCCCTGCTCGATGTACTTGGCGACCGGGTCGTGCGCCGTGCCGAGCGAGGACGCGGCGATCGTGATATCTTTCACGCCTATGGCGACCAGCTCCGCCATGACCATGTTCACGATGCGGTCGCCGTCGCGGAAATGGTGATGGAAGGAAATCGTCATGCCGTCCTTCGCGCCGCACTGGAGGATCGCCGCGCGCAGACTGTCTACGATCTTGCTGTCCTCGTGCCGTTCGCGCCGCGCGACGGTCGGACCGACGCGCCTGACCGCTTCGCCGTCGCCCGCGCCCGCGCCCGCAAACGGGCGATAGCCCATGTTGAGCACGCTCTGGGGAATATCGCGTCCCACTTTGTTTCGCATGGCTACTCGCCTCCCTCGTATACGCCCGACGCCTTCGCCAGCGCGAGCACGCGCCGCGCGCCCGGCAGGAAGGCGATATCGATCATTTTCCCGTCCACCGTGAACACGCCCACGCCGCTTGCCGCGTTCTCGTCATAGGCGCGCACCAGCTTTTCCGCCGCCCGAATTTCTTTCTGCGTGGGCGTGAACACCTCGTGCACGATGGCGATCTGCTTGGGGCTGATGATGGATTTGCCGTCAAAGCCCATTTGTTTGTTCTGCTCGACCTCGGCGCGGAAGCCGTCCATGTCGTTGAGGTCGGTAAACACCGTGTCGAAGCACTGCACGCCCGCCGCGCGCGCGGCAATCAGCATGAGCGCGCGCCCGCCGAGCATTTCGATGCCGCCGGGCTGGTAGCTCGTCTGCATGCACTTGCGATAATCGCCGCCCGAGATCGCCACGCCGATGTTGCGCTCGGGGCACGCCTTACAGATTTCATGCGCGTTGAGGATGCCCAGCGGCGATTCGAGCGCCGCCATCAGCAGCGTGCTCCCCTCGGGGCGCGAAAACTCGCGCTCCGCAAGCAAAAGATGCTCGGCGACTATCATTACGTCCTTTGCCGACTCACACTTGGAAATGCGCACGGCGTCGCACCCCGCCGCGACCGACACGCGGATGTCCTCGCGCCAGTGTGGGGTGTCCAGCGCGTTGATGCGCACCATGCGCTCGATGCCTTGGTAATCGACGCGCCGCAGCGCGTGATACAGCGAAAACCGCGCCGCGTCCTTTTGATTTTCTGCGAC
>CAZEIC010000070.1:0-14544 GCA_964512175.1 uncultured Oscillospiraceae bacterium
CAAACGGGAACGAGTCTACCGTGTGCATTTTGTATTAAACTCGTGTCCTTCTCCAAAACATTTCAAATCCGAACCCAAAATGGGTTCGGATTTGAACGTATATACCCCGCAAGAGTGGAAGTATCGGTAGAGCAGTCGTCATTCATGTGGCGGTTGTTTCTTACTGCTTGCCGCCGCCGAAAGCAATCGGCAGAACATGAGCCAGGCAGAGAATCCAAGCAGTAGCAGCGCGACCGTCATTTGATCCATCTCTTTCACCGTCCTATCTGTACTATTTGTATACTGTCTGTCGCTACGCCGTCTGCCTGTCGGCGGTCGATTGTGCTTCCGATTCTAGACACGCACCCTTGATGGCATAGTAGAACCCTTTACGGGTTTCCGGGGGCATGGTCTTGAGCATTTCGGTGATTTCCTCGATGTCGTCCATACCGCTGCGGCGCTCATTCTCGTTCATTTGTTTCACAACTTTCTGTACGAGTAAATACTAACACACATACAGAAACTTGTCAACAGTTTCTATCAAAATACGCTTGCATTATTTCTGTTTGAGTGTTAAGATAATGGCGAAAGGGGTGTAATTGTGGAAATCAACGAACGGGTAAAAGAGATTCGGAAGGCAAAAAAGCTAAATCAAGAGGAATTTGGAAAGGCTATCGGCTTGTCTGCTTCCGGAATATCTAACATTGAATACAGTTTTCGCAAGGTAACAGAAAAGCATATCAAAATGCTTTGCCTTACCTTTAACGTCAATGAAACATGGCTTCGAACAGGCGAGGGCGAGATGTTTATGCAGACGGAAAAGACCATCATCGAGACGCTCGCCAAGAAGTACGCGTTGGACGATATGGATTGCGCCATCATCGAATGCTATTTGATGCTCCCGCCTTCCGCGCGCTCGGTCATGAAATCGTATCTACGAACGCTCACGCAGGAAGTCGCCGGTAAGGAAACGGCGCGGGAAAACGCCATTCTGCGCAGCCGCGTTGATCTGGAGAGCTTGGGAACAAAGAATATAGAGGAAGAAACGGAGGCTCACGCTTGAAGCGCGAGCCTCCTGCCGGTTTAGGCGGGTGTCATGGATCCCTTGTTCTCCGTCGCGTCTGCCGATACGATTTTGGGCACACCGTTTCCGTCGCAGGAAAGGTTGATGAAGAGGATTCCCGGTTGGTCGAGCAGAACATACTTCTCTACAGTCGGTAGTTCGGGCACTTCTACATACGCTTTCCGTAGCATGGACGACACCCTTTCTTTTGTATAGGCTCTTGCCTAACCCGGCAGTCCATGCGCATGAACAGGTACATTCTAACGCTTTTCGTATGATGTTGCGACAGGGAGTAATTACCAGAACGGAGGGAGTTTATAGAATAAAGATACGGATAATCAAGGGACAGGAAAAGGTAGACCGCGAGTATAGCAGTTTCTGGTAGCCAGCGAATCATAGGAGGTGTTGTTTGTGAAGAGATGGTTGTCAATAGGTTTGCTTTTATGTCTATTGTTCTCGTTGCCTGCGGCACAGGCATATGATTTTCCGGACGGGAAATCCATTCGTGATTTTGTGAACGACACACTCCAAGAGCTCCAAGATGCGCACGATAAAGAATACAGCGAGATCAACAAGTTCTATGCGGCGCTGGAAGTCTCCGTAGACGATTATACGACCGCGTTCGGCGCTTTAACGGGCAAGCTGATCATGGCTTCTCTGATTGGTGAGAACCTGACCGATGAGGATATCAGCACAATAAAGCGATTTGGCGAAGATATGCACTATCACCTCGTAGTGGGCATCGAGAATTCGACGGCGGCAAGCATTGCATATGCGGAACTGCTGTTCGGCGGCGCGGGCAAGGCAGAGTATGATCCGGATTATCAGCAAATCATTGGCGTAAAGGGCTTTGCGTTCGACGAACTGATACAGAGCGTCGCGACGCTTGCCAGAGAGCTTGGCGAGCTAATGGATTCGGTACTGAAAGACAAGCTCGTTACAGGTGATGAGTGCAGCACCATTGCGAAGATACTGGATTCCATGAATGAAATGATGGCGCTGCAAGTAAACAAAGGTACTGATACCGAATAGGTTTGTCGGCGGCGCTGGAAGCGGGCGTCGGAATGTGGTCGGTCTATTCGGACGAAGGCGTGCTCCAAGTGGACAGCGCCGACGCGCAGTACATCGGGAACGTCAATTTTAAAGCGCTGCATAAGCCAAGCTGCGGCGGGCTTCCCATCGAAAAGAACCATGTATACTTTAAGTCCTATGAGGAAGTAATACAAGGCGGTCATCACGAATGTGGAAATTGCTTACAAGTCTCTATGGAGCTGCCGATTTACGCGATGGTAGACGACAGCGCGATATTTGTTATGGACGGCAGCGTTTCGCACGTGGGAAAAATCCACTATATTCATCAAGGCGCTATCTCGCCGTTCATTTATTCCGCATGAACAGGAAGGCATGCTCTGAACGCGCGGGAGTGCCGCAGGGGATCGTCGTTTTCGGCGCGAACGGCTGCGGAAAGACCACGCTGGGGCGCGCGCTCGCAAAGGCGCTGCGGTACAGGCATATGGATGCCGAGGATTACTATTTCGAGAAGTCGGACATCCATTATGCCAACCCATGCTCCAAGGACGAAGCGATCGCGCGCATGCTTGCCGATATTAACAAGCATGGCGCTTTTGTGCTATCGGCGGTAACTGGCGATTTCGGCGACGAGATCACTTCCAAGTATGCGCTCGGCGTGTGGTTGTCCGCGCCGACGGCGATAAGGATGGAGCGCATCGCGGCGCGATCGGTGGACAAGCACGGTGCGCGCGCCCTACCGGGCGGCGATTTGTATGACGACCGACAGCGGTTTCTCGCGTTCGCGCAAGCACGGGATCTGTCCGTTATCGACAAATGGGCGGGCACGCTTGCCTGTCCTGTGCTCTGCATCGACGCGACGGACACGGTGAAGGCAAACGTGCGCCGCGTATTGCTGCTATATCGGGCGCTTACTTAAAGCTCGCCCCGCGCAAGCAGGTTGTCCTTGCCCATGCCAAGGACATAAGGGTTGCGGTCGTAGGCATAGCAGAAATCCAGAAAATCGCTCCGTTGGCGCGGGTCGTTCATGATCTTGACCAATATCTCGTTGGGAATCGTGCGCGCGAACGCGCCGGGACCCGCCAGCACGATATCCCGCGCGCCGCAGTCGGACAGTATGCGGTGCAGTTCGTCCGGCATGAAATGGTAGGCGACGCACCACGGCGTGTCACCTTGGTCGTACGCACGCTTGGCATCCTCGATATCGCTCAGCAGCCCGCTTTCCAGCGCACGCTCGCAGGCGGCTTTATCGAACGAAAATGCGTCGATCATATGCCCGCGTTCGCGCAGACACCATTGCACCCATGCGTTCGGGCTGTCCTTATCCAGTATGAACTGGTGCTTTTGCAGGGGATTCGCCAGATACGGCACCGCGCCCAGACGGCTTGATACGCTGATAAGTATGCGAAGCCTCGCGATGCGCGTCAATTCCCGGATCACGCGTTCCTGATGCGGATAGGTGTAGGATACGGGCGCGTCAAAGGACATCACCAGATCGAAAGCGTTATCCGCGTACATCGAAAGGTCTTCCAGCGCGCCTTTGACAAAGGTGATGTTCGCGCGCACGCCAGCGCGCTCGGCGAGCTCGCTCGCCTTGTCGAGCATGGGCTGCGAGATGTCAAAGTGCGTGACATGAACGCCATGCCGCGCCAGCAGTATGGAGAACCGTCCGCTGCCGCCGCCGCCGTCGAACGCCGTGCGCACGCCGTCCAGACTGGCGAGCAGTTCCCGTTCGATGTGCGCTTTCTGCACAATGTCGTCAATAAACGTCTGCTCGCGTTCCGCCTCGAGTTCGCCCTTGTCGGGCGCGTTCCACATGCGCTCCGCAATCTTGGTACTGTATTCCATCCTGCTCCCCTTCTTCCTATGTTGTATCACATGCAAAACGCCGCAAACAATACAACATGGTATTGCTTGTGGCGTCACTCAAAATGTACATCACACACAAACTTCATCATCACTATAACACGAGCGGCGGTTCTTGTCAACGGTTCGCGCTGCGAAAAACGCCTTGCGTTCCAGCAAACGGCGTGCTATCATGCGGATACGAAAGCGGAAAGCGAGGACGAACGATGCTGATACGATGGGCGACGAAGGACGATCTTCCGGCGTGGTACGCGCTGGCGACCGAGCTTTCGACGGTGTTCCGGCATCCCGGCGATATGGGCGCGGACCCGGATTTCCGCGCTTACGCGCAGAATAAGACGGGCAAGCTCGAGGCGCTTACCGCCGTGGATTATCGCACGAACGCGCGCATGGGCTTTATCGGCTTCTCGCGCTTCAACAACAGGATATCGTGGTTCGGCGTTTACGCGCGGTATCGCCGCATGGGCGTTGGCGGTCGTCTGCTTAAAACCGCGCTGCGCCAGATGGACGGGGGCAGACCGATAACGGTCGATACATTCCCGGAGGGCTACGCACCCGGCGTTCCGGCAAGGGCGCTGTACCAGAAATACGGTTTTATCGAAACGGAAACCGGCTTGACGGGCCTGCACGGCGAAGCAACATGCCGCATGACTGCCGACCTGTCCGGCGAAGCGCGCGGCGGGAGCTTTCATTATCAATACCCGAACTTTCTTCAGGCGGCGGAGAAGGAGCATTGCCCGGTGTGCCAAGGCTGTCCATCGCCTGAAAGCCATTGCGAGATCGCCGTGCTGGACGATGTCTGGGTCTGCGGCGAATACCCCGGTCAGGGGCGGCTGTTCGGAAAGCTGTATATCATGCCGCGCGAGCATTACGCGCATTTTGAGGACATGCCGGAGGATGCCGCCGTGCGGCTAACGCGCGTCGCGCGGCGTGTCGGCGGCGCGCTGCGCAGCGTTACGGGCGCGGACAAAATCAATTATGAAATGCACGCCAACTCGGGCGCGCATCTGCACATGCACCTGTTTCCGCGGTACCTGGACGACGATTTCCCTTCCGCGCCGATCGACTACCGCGTGACCGAGCCGCCGCCTTATCAGGACAAAGATGAGTTTGATTGGTTCATCGCGCGCATGCGGGAAGCGCTTTCGTAGTTTAACGCAGCCGCATGCCGATCTTCAGCAGGCGGAACGCGCGGTCGGCGGCGCTCGCGTAGAATGCGTAGGCGTTCTCTATCGCGTCGCTCACCGACATGGGCGCGTTGACGGTCGTGATGATGCCGCTGTCGGCGAGCGCGTACAGCCCTTCCGCGCCTTCCCCCATGCCGCCCACGATGGCGACGACCGGAATACCCGCGCGCGCGCAGCGCTTGGCAACGCCAGCCGGGACTTTGCCGTAGCGGATGGATTGACTGTCGATGCGCCCCTCGCCTGTAAACACGATATCCGCATCCGCGATCAAATCATCAAAGCACATGGCGTCGAGCACGGCGTCGATTCCAGGCAGCATGCGCGCGCCCAGCACGCCCGCGAGCGCCGCGCCCACGCCGCCCGCCGCGCCCGCGCCCGGGATGCTCGCGATATCGCGCCCGAGCGTGTCTTCGAGTATGTCGGCAAAATGGCGCATACCGTTTTCCAGTATCGGCATCATATCGGGCGACACGCCCTTCTGCGGTCCGTATACCGCCGTCGCGCCGCGTTCGCCCAGCAGCGGGTTGTCCACGTCGCACAGCACGTCGATTTGTAGGGCTTTCAGCGCGGGCAGCAGCCCCGACAAATCGGCGCGCGCGACGCGCGCAAGCGCCGCGCCGCAGGGCGTAAGCGTTTCGCCGTTTTCATCAAAAAAACGCGCGCCGAGCGCCGCGAGCATGCCCATGCCGCAATCATTGGTCGCGCTGCCGCCGATGCCGAGCAGTATGCGCCGCGCGCCGTCCATTGCGGCGCGGGAAAGCAGTTCGCCCGTGCCAAAGGAGGACGCGCGCATCGGGTCATTTTCACGCGCGAGCGGCAGCCCCGATGCCTGCGCCATTTCGAGCACCGCCGTTTGACCGCCGTCCGCGACGCAGTACCGCGCCGTCGCTTGCTTGCCAAGCGGACCTGTTACAATCACTTCTCGGCTTTCGCCGCCCATAGCGAGCGACAAAGCGTCCACCGTGCCTTCGCCGCCGTCGGCGACGGGCGCGAGCACGGTATCCGCGTCCGGAAAATGCGCGCGCGCCGCGATATCGAGCATGCGCGCGATCTCGACCGCCGTTAAAGAACCCTTAAATGAATCGGAAGCGAACACAAATTTCATACGCTGCTCCTGCCTCGTGGGGACATTCCCCGATTTTGTCACACAGGGAGTATAGCACACAAAACGCGCGTCGGAAACCATCATTTTACAGAAACCGCTACGCCGCGCAGTTACATCTTGACCTTGTATAGGAAACCTGCTATAATGCGCATATCATTCGGATGGGAGTTGGTAGCCTCATGGAGGATGGCGGTCCGTTGCGATTGCTGCTTCTCTTTGCACTGTTTCTGGTCGGCGGCGCATATTTCGCGGGCGCGGAGATCGCGCTCGCTTCTGTCAACAAAATACGCCTGATGACGGCGGCGGACGATGGCGACAGGCGCGCAAAGCGCGTGCTGTATATTCTTGACCATTTCGATAAAGCGCTGACGACGCTACTCATCGGCAACAACGTCATGCACATCGGCTGCGCGACGGTCTCGACGCTGATTGCCGCGCGCTATATCGGCGCGTGGGCGGTCGCGTATGGCACGCTAATCACCACCTGCGTGGTATTTTTGCTGTCCGAAATGCTGCCCAAGTGCTTCGCCAAGTCGCTCAACGAGCGTTTCGCGCTGGCGGTCGCAGGCTCGCTGACGGTGCTGATGAAGGCGCTGTCGCCGCTGGTCTGGGTGTTCGCGGGCATCGCGCACGCGCTGGGCAGACCCTTTGAGCGCGCGCATGTGCAAGAGCCGACCGTCACGGAGGACGAGCTGCACGAAATCATCGAGAGCATCACCGAAGAAGGCGCGCTCGACGAGGACACCAGCGAGCTTATGCAGTCGGCGATGGAATACACGCAGACGACTGTCGCAGAGATCCTCACGCCTTGGGAGCAGGCGCTGACGCTTTCCGAGGACGCGGACGCACAGACGGTGCTCGCGGTCATACAGGAAAATACGCATTCCCGGTTTCCCGTCGTCAACGCCGCGGGCGGCGTGACGGGCGTGCTCAACATCCGTAAATACCTCAAAGCGTACCTCAAAAACGGTTCGCGCGTGTCGCTTGCGCGCGTGATGGACAAGCCCAGCTTCGTGCAGGGCGGCATGCCGGTGGACGATTTGATGCCCGCCATGTCGGCGGCGCGCACACACTTTTCGCTTGTGACGAACGACATCGGCCGCGTGATTGGCATCGTGACGATGGAAGACATCCTCGAAACGCTGGTCGGCGAAATCTACGACGAGGACGATGTAGAGGAGGCGGAGCATGACGGCTGATATTCTGCGCGTGCTGTGCATCCTCTTGCTGGTCTGCCTGTCGGCGTTCTTTTCGGGCTCGGAAATCGCGCTCTCCTCTTCGAGCGAGCTTCGCCTTCGGCACAGGATGGAAGACAAAAAGGGCAAGCGCGGTCCCGCGCTCGCGTGCAGGCTGCACGAACAGTACGAAAGCGCGCTGACGACCATCCTCATCGGCAACAACCTTGTGAACATCGCCGCGTCCTCCATCGCCACCGTCATGGTGCTCGAAACGCTGGGCGATGGTTACGCTTGGGTCGCGACGGTCGTGATGACGGTCGTTATCCTGATATTCGGTGAAATCCTTCCGAAAATCGTCGCAAAGCAAGAGCCGGAAAAGTATTCATCACTTGTCGCCGTGCCTTTGAGCGCGCTGCAATTTGTACTCAAGCCCGCGATTTTTCTGGTGACAGCCGTCGTGCGCGCCGCCTCGCGCCTGTGGCAGAGCCAAGTGCCCGAGGGGCCGAGCGTGACGGAGGATGATCTGGAAAAGCTCATCGAGACGGTCGGCGACGAGGGCGTGATGGACGAGGACGAGTGCGACCTGCTGCAAAGCGCGCTCGACTTTGACGACGTGCTGGCGTATGAAATTATCACGCCGCGCGTCGATTTGATCGCCATCGACATCGACGACGATTACGACGAGATCATCAAGACGGCGCTGGCGGCGGATTACTCGCGGCTGCCGGTCTATGAGGACACCATCGACAACGTCATCGGCATCCTGCACCTCAACCACCTGCTCAAGAGCATGGTGGCGGGCGGCAAGGCGAACATCCGCGAATTGATGATGCCCGTGCAGTTCGTACACAAAACCATGTCGCTGTCCGACGTGCTGTCGGTCATGAAAAACACCAAGAGCCACATGGTCGTCGTCAACGACGAATACGGCGGCGTGATGGGCGTGCTGACGATGGAGGATGTGCTCGAGCAGCTTGTCGGCGATATCTGGGATGAATCCGACGTAATCGAGAGCGAACTGACGGAACTTTCCCCCGGGCTGTACGACGTTTCGGGCGATATGCGCGTGCTCGATCTGCTGTCCGAGCTTGACGTGGACGACCGCGACTTTGATTCCGAATCGGCGACGCTCGGCGGCTTCGCGATCGAAACGCTCGACGCTTTCCCCAAGGTCGGCGACAGTTTTGATTACAAGAACCTGCACATCACGGTTCGCAGGATGCGCAAGCGCCGCGTGATCCGGCTGACCGTGCAAGTCATGGAAAATAAAGATGAAGACGACCAGCATGACCACGATACATGACATGGACGAGCGCGTGCGGCGCATCCTGAAGGCAATCGAAACGGGCTGCCGCGCCATTTTGTCAGACGAACTGACGGGCATTTATGTGCACGGCTCGCTCGTGCTCGGGTGCTTCCTGTGGGAAAAGAGCGATATCGACTTTCTGATTGTCACGCGCGACGAACCGACGCTTGAGCAGAAAATGGCGCTGATTGCCGCGCTGCTGGAGCTTGATGCGGACGCGCCGCTAAAGGGCTTGGAGATGAGCCTGCTGCTGGAGAAGGATTGCAAGGCGTTCGTCTACCCCACGCCGTATTATCTGCACTTTTCCAACATGCACAAGCAGCGCTTCCGCGACGATTTACGCGGCTACTGCGAAGGCATGTACGGCGACGATCCCGACCTTGCCGCGCATATCACGGTCACGCGGCACGCGGGTATCGTGCTCTGCGGCAAGCCCATTGCCGATGTATTCTCCGATGTGCCGAAGGAAGCGTATCTGGACAGTATTCGGTATGACATCGAGGGCGCGCTCGAGGACATCAAAAAAGACCCGATGTATTACACATTGAGCCTTTGCCGCGTGCTGGGGTATGTACGGGAGGGGCTTGTGCTCTCCAAGCGCAGCGGCGGGGAGTGGGGGCTTGCGCATCTGCCGCAGGCATACGCCCCGTTCATCGAGAAAGCGCTGCGGTGCTATACCAGCGGCGCAATCTATCCTCCCGGCGAGGATGCGGAGCAGCTTCAAGCGTTCGCGAAAGCGGCGCTCGCCGAAATCTACGCGAAATAGCTTTACAGCGCGCCGAGTTCTTCGAGCCACGCGCGCTCTTTCGGCGTGATATCGGATGTTTCGAGCAGTTCTGGGCGCAGCCGCGCGGTCGTCAGCAGTGATTCCCGCCGCCGCCACGCGGCGATTTTCGCGTGGTCGCCCGACAGCAGCACTTCAGGCGTTTCCATGCCCTCGAACACGCGCGGGCGCGTGTACTGCGGGTATTCCAGCAGCCCGGACGGTGAAAAGCTCTCGTCTTCCGGGCTTTCTTCGCTGCCCAGCACGCCGGGAATCAGCCGCGCCACGCAGTCAATCAGCGCCATAGCGGGAATCTCGCCGCCCGTGAGCACATAATCGCCGATGGAAATCTCAAGGTCGATATACTTGTCCAACACGCGCTGGTCGACGCCCTCGTAATGCCCGCAGAGGAGCACGAGCGCCTCTTCCTGCGATAATTCCCGCGCGAGCGCCTGGGTCAGTTGCTTTCCGCGCGGCGACATAAAGATGCGCTTGCCCCGGAAGCCCTCGGGCGCGGTCTGCTTCATGGCGTCGGCAATCGGCTGGGCGAGCATCAACATGCCCGCGCCGCCGCCGAACGGGTAATCGTCCGTGTTCTTGTGTTTATTCTTCGAGAATGGGCGGATATCGGTCACGCGCACGTCGATCAGCCCGTTTTCGCGTGCGCGCCCGAGGATGCTTGCCGTCAGCACGCCGGAAAACATGTCCGGAAAGGTCGTCAACACCTCAATCCGCATAAACCGAGACCTCGGGCAGCACCGCTTCGTCCGCGACGATGACGCGCTCCGCGACATCCACGCGCGGGAAAACGCGTTTAAGCGCCGGAATCATCAAATCGCCCTTGTTCGTCGCCACGACGTACACGTCGTTCGCGCCGGGCTGTAATACATCCTTCAAAACGCCTAGCTCGATGCCCTTTGTGTCCACAACGCGGCAGCCGATCAAATCGCAAATCAGCGTTTCATCGTCCGACAGCTCGCGTATCTGCGTCCTGTCGATATGCAGCAGCCAGCCGCGCTGTTTTTCCGCCGCGTTGCGGTCTTGCGCGCCGTCCAGCCGCAGGTATACAGCGCCGTCCCGTACCTGCGCGTCCTCGACGGACACGCTGCGGTATGCGCCTTGCTTATCCTGCACGAACACATGCGAAAGCGCGCAAAGACGCTCGGGATCGTCCGTGTCGGGGCGTGCCTTGACAAGCCCCAGAATGCCCTGCGGGCGCAGCACCTGCGCCACGGGGATATATGCTACCATATTTCTCTCCATTGCGTGCCGTATAAACGGGGGAGCGCGATCCCCGCGTTCCCCCATTCATTACTGAATCTCGACGAATACCTGTTTGGCATCCTTGCTCGTCGCCGCCTTGACGATGGAGCGAATCGCCTTGGCGATGCGCCCCTGCTTGCCAATGACCTTGCCCATGTCCTCGGGCGCGACGTTGAGCTCCAGGATGATCGCCTCAGGACCTTCCGTTGCCGTGACCTGCACGGCGTCGGGATTGTCCACCAGCGATTTCGCCAGGAAAAGAACGAGTTCCTGCATATGCCTTCCTTTCCGGCGGTCAGCCCTCGATAGCGCCGGTCTTTTTGAGCAGCACGCGTACGGTGTCCGTCGGCTGCGCGCCCTTCTTCATCCAGTCAAGCGCTTTTTCGTTGTCGATTTTGATGTTCGCGGGCTGCGTCATGGGGTCGTAATAGCCGATTTCCTCGATGAAGCGCCCGTCGCGGGGGCTGCGCTCGTCGGCGACGACGACACGGTAGAACGGCTTTTTCTTCATGCCCATTCTCTTGAGACGAATCTTGACTGCCATTTGGAATTCCTCCTACGTTTTGATGAATCTATGGAAATCATAAGCGTGTATGATTATCCGCTTTTCAGTTGAACGGCGGCATTTTCCCCATGCGCCGCATCATGCCCTTCTTGCCGCCACCCATCATTTGTTTGAGCGTCTGCTTCATCTGCTCGAACTGCCGCATCAGCGCGTTCACGTCCTGCACCGTCACGCCCGCGCCCGCCGCGATGCGCTTGCGGCGGCTGGCGTTGAGTACCTCGGGATGCCGGCGCTCGCGCGGGGTCATGCTGCGGATGATGGCTTCGGGCTTTTTAAAGGCTTTCTCGTCGATTTCTACGTCTTTGAGCTTCGCGCCGACGCCCGGGAGCATGCCCAGTACGTTTTGCAGCGGCCCCATTTTCTTCATTTGCTGAAGTTGGTCGAGGAAATCCTCGAGCGTCAAATCCTGCTGCTGCTTGCCCTTGGCGGAAAGTTTGTCGAGCTTGGATTCGTCGAACGCCTCGGTCGCCTTTTCGATGAGCGTCAGCACGTCGCCCATGCCGAGGATGCGCGAAGCCATGCGCTCGGGGTGGAACGGCTCGATATCGGACAGCTTTTCACCCGTGCCCGCGAACTTGATCGGTCTGCCCGTCACCTCGCGCACCGAGAGCGCCGCGCCGCCGCGTGTGTCGCTGTCGAGCTTTGTGAGAATCACGCCGTCGATTTCGAGCTTTTCGTGGAACGTCTTGGCGACGTTTACCGCGTCCTGACCGGTCATAGCGTCCACGACCAGCAGGATTTCCTGCGGACGCACGGCGGCTTTGATTTCCGCAAGCTCCCGCATGAGCGCCTCGTCCACGTGCAGCCGACCTGCGGTGTCAATGATCAGCACGTCGTTGCCATAGTACCGCGCGTGCTCGACGGCTTCCTTCGCCGTCACGACCGGATTTTGCGTGCCCTTCTCAAAGACCGGAACATGCACCTGCTCGCCGACGATTTGCAGCTGCGAAATGGCGGCGGGGCGGTAGATATCGCACGCGGCGAGCAGCGGTTTTTTGCCTTGCTTGACGAGCAAGCCCGCGAGCTTCGCCGCCATGGTCGTTTTGCCCGCGCCCTGCAAGCCGCAGAGCATATAAATCGTCGGCAGGCTGGACGACCATGTGAGCCGCGCGTTGGAGCCGCCCATGAGCGCGGTCAGTTCCTCATTGACGATCTTGACGACCTGCTGCCCGGCGTTCAGGCTCGCGAGGATCTCCGCGCCCACGCAGCGCTCGGTGACTTTCTTGATGAAATCCTTAACGACGACGTAGTTGACATCCGCCTCGAGCAGCGCCATGCGCACCTCGCGCATCGCTTCCTTGATGTTCTGCTCGTTGAGCTTGCCCTTGCCCGTCAGCTTCTTGAACGCGTTTTGCAGCTTGTCGGACAGTCCTTCAAACGCCATTTACTGATCCTCCGTGGAGATAATGTCGCATATGATCGCGCGCGCTTCGGTCAGTTCAGGTGAAGCGCCCGCTTTGCGCTCGTGCGCTTCCAGTTTGTCCGCGCAGACGCACAGCTTTGCGCGCGTTTCCATGTGCCGCTGATACAGCCCCAGTTTTTGCTCGTACTCGGCAAGCTGCTCCTCGCCCCGGCGCAGCGTGTCGTGTACGCACTGCCGCGTGACGCGCATCGCACCCGCAATCTCGGAAAGCGACTGGTCTTCCTCGCAATAGAGGCGGAGCATGTCCTGTTGGCGCTCTGTCAGCAGCGCGCCATAAAAGGAGAACAGCCACGAAACGGACACCTTGCGTTCCAGTTCTGTCATCAAAACACCGCGCTCCTTCCGTGACCCTGCTTCATTATACACGGATTGAGCGCGGTGTCAAGGTTTTTTTCTTTACACCATAGTTCAATCGTTTGCAAAGCGATTGAACTCGAACAAAGAGGCGGGATACGCCCCTTTGTTCGGTTCGCGATTTCCTCTCGGCTTCTGCGAAAGCCTCCCGGGCGGAAATCGCGCAAGGAAGCAGGCTGTCGCCTGCTCCTCGGGGCGGCAAACCCGCCCCTGCGGAACTAAATCGGTGGCTTCGCCCCCGATCCCCCCGGAAAGTTTGTGAAAATCGCTAACCGCGATTTTACATGGGTTCGTAAGCAATACCCCGTCTTTTCACTTTAGATGAATCTGGAGGCGATGGTGAAGTAAATCGTCAGCGACGCCGCGTCCACCAGCGTGGTGATCAGCGGGCTTGCCATGAGCGCCGGGTCAAGCCCGCATTTCTTTGCGAGCAGCGGCAGCGTGCAGCCGATGGACTTTGCCAGCAGCACTGTGCAAAACAGACTGCCCGACACGAGCAGCGCAATCTGCGCAGTCGCGCCGTTGAGAAGCATCAGCCGCCCGAACGTTACCAGCGCGAGCACTACGCCGATCATCATGCCCACGCGCAGTTCCTTCCAGAGCACCTGAAAAATGTTCTTGAACTGGATTTCACCCAGCGCGATGCCGCGAATCATCAGTGTGGACGCCTGCGCGCCGCAGTTGCCGCCGGTGTCCATCAGCATGGGGATGCAGGTCGTCAGAATCACATTGACGGCGAGCACCGCCTCGAAATTCGCGATGATCTGCCCGGTGAACGTCGCGGAAATCATCAACACCAGCAGCCACGGGATGCGGTTTCTGGCAAGCTGGAAGGTCGAGGTTTTGAGGTATTCATCTTGCGCGGGGCGCAGCGCGCCCATCTTTTCAAAGTCCTCGGTGTTCTCTTCCTCGATAACGTCCATGATATCGTCCGCCGTGATGATGCCGACCAGCCGATCTTCCTTATCCACGACGGGGATGCTCATGAGGTCGTACCGGCGCACGATATCGGCGACCTTTTCCTGATCGTCGGTCGTCGTGACCGAAACGACGTTCTGGCTCATCAACTCGTCCAGCAGCTTGTCGTCTTCGGCGAGGATCATCGTGCGCAGCGCCAGCGTGCCAATCAGCCTGCGCCGCCTGTCGATGATGTAGAGCGTGTAAATCGTTTCTTTGTCAAGCCCGGTTTTGCGGAGGATGTCCATCGCCTGCCTGACCGTCGTGCCCTCGTGAAACTCGGCGTATTCGATGGTCATCAGCGAGCCTGCGGAATACTCGGGGTATTGCAGGAAGCGGTTGATGAGGTTGCGCGTCTTTTCGTCGGTGTTCTGGAGCACGCGGCGAACGACGCTGGCGGGCAGCTCCTCCAGAAAGTCCACGGTATCGTCCAAAAACATGTTGTCGATCAGCGAACGGATCTCGCTGTCGCCAATCGACTCGATGAGCGTCTGTCGCTGGTCGGC
>CAZEIC010000071.1:0-1692 GCA_964512175.1 uncultured Oscillospiraceae bacterium
CTCATCATCCCCATCATCGCGGGCATGGGCATCAACTTTGCCATCACCATCGGCGCGATGGCGGCACAGATTGCCATCCTCTGGGTGCTCGAATGGGGCATTCCGGGCATCGGCGGGTTCACGGTCGCGGCGCTGATGACGATCCCCATCGCGGCGGTGTTCGGCTACCTCGTGGGCGCGCTGCTCAACAAAATGAAGGGGCAGGAAATGATCGGCTCGATGATACTGAGCTACTTCGCAAACGGTCTGTATCAGCTGCTGTTCCTGTTCATCTTCGGCAACATCATCCCGCTGTCCAACAAGAACCTCGTCATCAAAGGCTCGGTCGGTGTTGCCAACACCATGGACTTGAGCCGCGAGGGCGGCTTCAAGCACGCGCTGGAGAACCTCGGGAAGATCACGCCGGCGCTTGCCATCTGCATCCTGGCGGCGGGCATCCTGCTCTACGCCGTATACCTGCTCGTGAAAAAGAAGAACACGGCGCGGCAGTTCGCAATCAAGGCGGCGTGCGCGGTCGCGATGGCGGTCGTCACGTTCCTGCCCTTCTTCCGCGACTGGTTTCAGATGGTGTCCATCCCGGTGGCGACCTACGTGCTCATCGCGCTGCTTTGCCTGTTCAACGTCGCCATCATGAAGACGCGGCTGGGGCAGCAGTTCCGCGCGGTCGGGCAAAGCCTGACGGTCGCGAACGCCTCGGGCATCGACTGTAACCGCGTGCGCATCATTGCCATCATGCTCTCGACCGTGCTGGCGGGCTTGGGGCAGCTCATCTTCGTGCAGAACATGGGCAGCCTGCAGACCTACGGCGCGCACGAGCAGGTAGGTCTGTACGCGGGCGCTGCCATCCTCGTCGGCGGCGCGAGCATCGTCCGCGCGACGAACGGGCAGGCGATCTTAGGCTGCATCCTGTTCCACACGCTGTTCATCGTCGCGCCCGCCGCCGGCAAGAACGTGTTCGGCGACGCCGCCATCGGCGAATACTTCCGCGTGTTCATCAGCTACGGCGTGATCGCGCTGGCGCTCGTCATGCACGCATGGAAGCGCTATAAGGTCAAGAAAGACCCGCAGGCGGCGCTCAAGGAAGGCACGGCGTAATCCGCTTCTCGCATCGCAGGCAAAGGCTGTCGGAGGATATCCGACAGCCTTGCTTTTTATGCTGGTACATACCCACGGCTTACGCATGAACGAGAACGCGGGCGTTCAAACCCCTTGTAGGGGTCGATGCCCACATCGACCCGCGAGCAAATATCCGTATATGCGGGCGGATGTGGGCATCCGCCCCTACGACGGGGATAGAATCTCACGCTGTCGTAGGGGCGGCGTTGCGCCGCCCGTTCATATCGTTCATGCGTAAGCCGTTGGTACATACCGTCGAAAAATGGTGATTTCTGGATTTTTATGGTAGCATATTTCGCAAAAGTATAGTAGAATGAGCATGGCAGAGAAGCACGCCATCATCCTGTATACAGAATTGGGGAAGCAGTGTGAACAAGGTTGCACAACTCTTTCTGTACATCCGAAAGTCCGCGTTCGTTCGCGCCATTTTCGTGCGCACGACGGCTGTTTTTCTTGCCGTCATCGTGCTGGTCGTCGCCATCGTCTACCTCTCCTTCACCGCGGAAATCAACGGCGCGGTCGTCGAGAGCAAGAAAAAGCAGCTGATCAACATCGTTTGTCTGCTCATAGGCGCGG
>CAZEIC010000071.1:1702-14328 GCA_964512175.1 uncultured Oscillospiraceae bacterium
AGCTGATCAACATCGAGGGCGGCGTTTCCGAGCGCATGTCGGAGGTCATCAGCGTCGCGTACAACATCGGGCAGGATTCCACGTTTCTGCTCGAGCCCGTGCAGGGCGTGAAATACTCGGGCTATGAAATGGCGGACAGGCTTTCGAGCTATCTGGTCGGCAACGGCTTCATCAAGCTGCTGGCGTACTACAGGCTGTCGGAGCCGGACAGCGTGTACACCTCGGAGGGCAAGCTCTCCTTCCACGGCTTTTGGGATATCTACGTCACGAACGAGCGTTATACCGAAGCGGAGTACCGCGAGTGCGTCCGGGACAACATGGGCGTAAGCCTCATTCCCCCATCCTCCGCCGATCCCGCACGCGCGTGTTTTACGTACGTATGCCCGCTGCCACAGTTCTCCACGAATCCCCGCGCGTTCGTGATCGCGCTGATCCCGCTTGCGGAGATCGAAGCCATCCTCTCCTCGCAGCTGACGGGCAGTTACGGCAAGATCGCGCTGTTTGACGCGGGCGGGAACGTCATCCACGAAATGTCCGTCATGGAGGAAGCGTATGCGCTGTCGCCGGCGGGCGTAAGCGCGTATTCGGAGAAAGCCGTGCGCGTCGGCGGCGACAGCTACATATTGCAGGAACAGGTGTCCGACGTGAACGGCTGGTCGTGCGTGTCGCTCATCCGATTGGGCGATCTGGCAAGCGGGCTCGCGGGCACGCAGGTCGCCGCCATCGTCGCGGTGACGGTGCTGATGTTCGTCGCCATCTGGTTCATATTGGTCGGCATCGTGGACAAATACAAACCCATCAGCCAGCTCGCGCTGACGCTCACGGACGACGCGCACCACGCGCGGCGCGGCGGCGTGATCGACGAGCGTTCGCTGCTGACCGACACCATCGCCACGCTCAAAAGCGACAGCGACCAGAAGCAGAAGCTGGAGGTCGCCTATCAGGAGGCGACGGAGGCGAGCCTCGCCAAATCGCGGTTCTTGTCCAACATGAGCCATGATCTCCGCACGCCGATGAACGCCATCATCGGCATGACGGCGCTGGCGCAAAAGCACATCAACGACACCGCCTATGTCGCGGACTGCCTGCAAAAGGCGGACGTGGCGTCCCACTACCTGCTGGACATCATCAATAACGTACTGGACATGAGCCGTATCGAGTCGGGCAAGATCACGCTGTCCGAGGAAACCGTCGATTTGTCCGCGCTCATCCGCAACGCCGTCACCATCGCCGGCACCAACGTCGAAAAGAAGCGGCAAACGCTCACCGTGTCGGCGGACGGCATCACGCACGGAAAGGTCGTGGGCGATCCGGTGCGCCTGACGCAAATCTGCATGAACATACTGTCCAACGCCGTGAAGTTCACGCCCGAGGGCGGGAGCATCTCCATGCGCATCACGGAAGCGCCCTCGGAGAAAAGCGGCTGCGCGGAGTACGCGTTCGTGTTCACCGACACGGGCATCGGCATGTCGCAGGCGTTCGTGACGCGCGTTTTCGATTCGTTCTCGCGGGCGCAGGAGTCCGGCGTATCGGGCGTGGAGGGCACGGGGCTGGGCATGACGATCGCCAAGAACCTCGTGGAGCGCATGGGCGGCACGATCGTCTGCGAAAGCGAGCAGGGCGTGGGCACGACGTTCACGGTCACGCTCCCCCTGCGCATCGCGCAAGAAGCGGCGGACGGCGCGCCGAGCGGCGCGCAGGGTGCGGAAAATGCGAGCGAACGCATGGATTTTACGGGGAAGCGCGTGCTGCTGGCGGAGGACAACGCCATGAACCGCGAGATCGCCAAGCGCCTGATTTCCGAAACAAACGCCGAAGTGACGGAGACGGTCAACGGGCAGGCGGCGGTCGACGCTTTCACCGCGCACGCCGAAGGGTATTTCGACCTCGTGCTCATGGATCTTCAAATGCCCGTGATGGACGGCTACGCGGCGACCGCCGCGATTCGCGCGACGGCGCGCGGCGACGCGTCCGTTCCGATATACGCCATGACCGCCGACACGTTCGACGAGGACGTGCGCCGCGTGCTGGCGGCGGGCATGAACGGGCATATCGGAAAGCCGTACTCGCCGGAGGAACTGTACCGGGTGCTGCGGCGAACGCTCGCAGCAAGCGACTGAACGACGATCGGAGGGCGGCATTATGCGGAAATTCGCGGTCTTGCTCGCGCTGGTAACACTTCTCTGCCTGCTCTTGCCCGGCTGCGCGCCCAAAACAGCGGAACAAAAGAGCGTCGTCGTCACCGAGAGCCTCGCGGGAAAGCCGACGCTCGTGGGGGACGTCCCCTGCGCGTTTCCGCTGACGCAATCGCCCGTCACGCTCAACGTCATGGCGTACCGCAACACCGCGGCGGAGTACGACGACGTATATGTATGGAAGAAATACGAGGAAATGACCGGCGTGGACGTTCGCTGGACGCTCACGACCATCAGCGACCGCGCCGAGGCGATGTATACCGCGCTGATGAACAAGTCGGATATCGACCTGTTTATGCGCTACCGCGTTCCCTCCAACCAGCTCACGCAATACGGCGAAAGCGGGCTGATCGTCGATCTCGCCAAGGACGACCTGCTCAAGAACAACGCGCCCAACTGCTGGCATTACCTGCAAACGCATCCCGTGGCGCTCGCGTCCGTCACCAACCCAGACGGCGCTATCTACGCGCTGCCGCAAATCAATTCCGGCGCGGAGCTTCGGGTGGCGCGCAAGATCTTCATCAACAAGACATGGCTGGAAAACGTAGGCATGGCGCTGCCCACGACGACGCGCGAGATGTACGAGCTGCTCCGCGCCTTTAAGGAGCAGGACGCGAACGGCAACGGCGACCCAAACGACGAGATCCCCCTCTGCTCGCACGACTGGGGCAGCATCCGGGACGCTTTCTACGGCGCGTTCGGGCTGATGAACCGGGGCGTGCACAACGAAACCGTCGATTGCGACGAGCGCACGGGTGGCGTGCGCCTGATCGCCGCGACGGAGGGCTACCGCGACTTTCTCGCGTACATGCAAACGCTCTACACGGAAGGGCTGATCGCTCCGAACATCTTCGCCATGACCGCCGCGGAATGGCACAGCAACGCGCTGGGCGACCGCATCGGCGTTTTCTGCAACACGAACCTCGCGGGGCTGCCCGCGAGCATGGCGGACAATTGGGTCGCCATCGACGAGGCGCTGGAAGGTCCGCGCGGCGACAAGCTCTGGTCGGCGATTCGCGCCGATTTCCACTCCACCGGGAACGCCGTCATCCCGACCGCCTGCAAAGACCCGGCGCTCGTGCTGCGCTGGCTGGACTACTTCTGGACGGATGAGGGCACGCTGTTTTATCACATGGGCGTGGAGAACGAAACGTTCGTCGTGCGGGAGGACGGCGCGTACGATTACACGCCCGCCATCTATGAAGAAATGGCGAGCGAGAACGCCACCTTCGATGAGACGATAGCGCGGTACAGCCCCTACCCCGGCGGCGGAAACCCGATGGTCGAGGTCGCGCCGTATTTCCGGGGCGGCGAGATGGCGGTTGTGCCCGCGCAGGCGGCAAGGGCGCTCTACCAATACGGTCCGAAGGAGTACTGGCCAGCCTTCACGTTCACGGTGGAAGAGACAGAAACGCTCAACGCCCTCACATTGGACATCGATAAATATTGCAGAGACAGCCTCAAGAGCTTCGTCACGGGCATGACGGATATGGACGGCTGGGACGATTACCTCGCGCAGCTTTTGCTGTTCCGAACGGAGGAACTATTGGCGATTTATCAGGCAGCCCTCGACCGCTATACGGCGACATATAACTAATGATTGCTCGCGAAAAAACCGTTCCGGCAGTCGGAACGGTTTTTGTTATGAAAGCATTTCTTGCGCTATCCCGCAACGCTCACGCCGGGAATGCGCACGGCAAGCGGGCCGTCGTAGCGACTGTCGCGGTAGCGCTCAGTGGAGAACACGAGCTGCCCCTGCTTCTCCAGCAGGCTGCCGTTGATGCTGCCGCCCGTCACGGGCGTAACGCCGTGTTCGTCGATGAGGTACGCAAGCCGAATCTCGCCGCCGAAATGCCCGGTCATGGCGTCCATCTGGAAATCGGAGAACGCGACGGGCCACAGGCAGGGCGCGCGCTTGAGGTCGTCAAACGGGCGCGTGCCGTTCCCGACGCGCATGTGCTCGTAGCTGCCGACCGGCTCGATGCCCAGATACCGACAAAAACGCGTGCCGCCGGTGATCGCGA
The DNA here is from genome assembly GCA_964512175.1 of uncultured Oscillospiraceae bacterium. GTDB lineage: Bacteria > Bacillota > Clostridia > Christensenellales > Aristaeellaceae > CAZEIC01. The sequence continues at coordinate 5,922 of CAZEIC010000071.1, forward strand.
CCAGCTTGCCCTGCGTAATCAGCGCGCGCTCGGGCATGGGGATGCCGTCCGTGGAATACGGCTCGTCGGGGGTCAAGGTGATGTCGAGCGCTTCCCCGGTCACGTCGTCGCCCTGCACGCGCGTGCCAATGGCATACGGCGAATACTTGGCGTAGATCATGGAAGCGTCCGCCTTTTCGAGGTACGCGCTCAAAAGCGTGTACAGATGCCGCCCGGACAGCACCAAATCATAGCTGCCCGACGCGGGCGCGCGCGAGGCAAGCGCGCGGTCGCGCACCGACTGGAGCGCCTGCCGGGTCAGCTCCGAGAGCGCCTGCGCGTCCGGCGCGGAATACTCGAAGTCGTAATACATCTCCACATCGACGGGCGCGAGGCACTGCGCCACGAATTCGCCCTTGACGACGCGCGTTTCAAAGCGGATATCCGCGCCGCGCGACGAAAGGATGCGCGTCTGCCTGCGCTCGGAGAAGATTTCGGCGGAATTGATGAACGCGTCGTCCGCGTTATCGGGCGCGAACATCGCGTCCGCCATCGTTTGCGCCGCCTCCAGCGCGCTCATGTCCAGCGCGCCCTCGTAGGGCTTTTCCTCCGAAACGGGGTCGCACAGCTCGAACCACGGGTTCTTGACGTGGCGCGCCGCTTGCTTGGCGCTTTCGAGCTTGCGCGCGATCTCGTCCTCGCGCATGCCGGGGAACAGGAACGTGCTCGCGTTGCCGCGCATGCGCTTGCCGTCCGCCTCAAAATCCTGATACACCACGGCGCTGACGGCGCGCACGTCCTTGGCGCGGCGCATGTCCTCCTGCCTACGGATGAAGAACAGCTCCGCGCTCTGCGTCCTCGTCTCGCGCAGTAGCCATGTGTCTATGTCCAGCGCTTTGAGCGCGCGCAGGATGGTCTCGATCATTCTCTTTCGCCTCCCTCATCCCAGACGGATGCGCGCCTTGATGTACGGCCCGCCGTCCGAAACCTTGACCCATTCCTTGTAGCCCTTGCCGCAGTAACCGCCGCCGCCCAGCGTCAACTCGCCCGACATCATGGAGATGGACTTGAGCAGGTCGGGCACGTAGCCCGTCAGCACGATGGGCGAAAACAGCTTGCCGGTCAGCTTGCCGTCCTTGATTTCGCGGGCGATGTTCACCATGCACTGGATGCCCCAGTTCTTGGGGTCTTCCATGCCGCTGCTGGGGTTTTCCAGCAGGAAGCCGTGCTTGACGGAGGCAATCATGTCCTCGAGCGTGTCCGTCCCGGGCGTGAAAAAGGTGTTCGTCATGCGCGTGTACGCCTTGCGCTCGAACGATTCGCGCCTGCCGTTGCCCGTGGGCGCGACGGAAAGCCGCGCGGCGCTGAGCGCGTCGGCATAGCCGCTTTTGAGGATGCCGTTTTCGATGACCAGCGTGTCCTGCGCGAGCGTGCCCTCGTCGTCAAAGGCGAAGGATGCGCACTGCACCGCCGCCTTCGCGCCGTCGCGCATGTTCACCAAATCGCTGGCGACGCGCTTGCCCATGAACGCCACCGCCTGCGCGCGCTTTTTCACGAACATGTCCATCTCTACGCCGTGCCCGAACGCTTCGTGCACGATCATGCCGGTGGTGTCCGGGTCGCAGATGCAGTCGTATTCGCCGGGCTGCATGGGCTCGCTCTTGAGCAGCTCCACCGCGCACAGCGCCGTCGCCTCGACGTGCGCCGCCATGTCGTCCATCAATTCCGCGCCGCACAGCCCCGAAAAGCCCTTGTAGTAATCCTTGATTTCCTCGCCGCGCGCCGCCATCGCAAACAGCGTGCCGTTTGACCAGAGGATGCTCTGGCACAGATCGCGGTTCTTGGACAGAAACAGCTTGTGCGCCTTTTGCCAGACAAACCCGGCGCTCATGTCCAGCAGCTTGTCGCTCTTTTTGAGCCCGTCCTCGCGCAGCCGCGCCAGCCGCCCGAGGATCTCCTCGCCGCCCAGCGCCTCGGGATCGACGGCATACTCGTTTGACTCCGCGAGGACGCAGGGTTCGTCCCCGGGCAGCGGGTCGTCGCCGCAGATGCCGGAAAGCGCCTCGCGCGCGGCGTTTGCCACCGCGACCACGCTGTCCTCGTCGATTTCATTGAAGGCGTACTCGCCAAAGCCGCGCCCGTTGTGCACGCGCAGCACGAAGCCGCGCTTGGTCAGCCAGTCCTGCTCGGACACGTTCATGCCCGCGCGCGACACGCTGTAGCGCATCGCCACGGAATCCTGCCCGAGCACCGACGCATACGGGAAATCCTTGCCAAGCTCGGCGAGCAGGCGTTTGAGCGCTGGCTTCGCGCCCGAAAGATACGCGCTGAATGGAAGTTTCACGGTCATCACATCCTGTCTGTTAAGGTTGCCAGTATGCAACAATATACCATCCCCAAGCGGAAAAGTCAAACGGTATCCATATTGATAAACGCGCGCCCTCGCGCAAATAACCATTGACCAAAGGGTGATCCCGCGATACACTATGGAAGGCACATTTTACCATGACGGAGGCGACGGATGATGACTGCGTTCGATGCGCGCGGCGCGCTGGATGCGTGCGCGCGGAAGTACCTGACGGGCGTTCGGGTGGCGGCGAAGCAAGGCGTGATCCCCTACGGCGCGCAGGGCGACAAATGGCTGCCGCCGCCGATGGACGGCGACGCGTGGTGGACCAACGGCTTCTGGCCGGGCGTCTGCTGGCAGCTATACGCGCTCACGGGCGAAGAATGCTGCAAGACCGAGGCGCGCCGCGTGGGCAAGCGGCTGATCGACGTGCTGCGCGAGCACACCGCGCTGCATCACGACGTCGGGTTTCAATACCTGCTGTCGTGCGGCGCGGACTGGCGGCTGACGGGCGACGAGGAAATGCTGCGGCACACGCTGCACGCCGCCGACGTGCTCATGGGGCGCTACAACCCGGTCGGCTTCATCCGCGCGTGGAACGGTGCGGACAGGGCGGGCTGGGCAATCATCGACTGCACGATGAACCTGAACCTGCTGCTGTTCGCCTCCGCGCGGACGGGCGACCCGCGCTACCGCAACGTCGCGCTGCGCTATGTGGACACCGTGATCCGCCATTTTCAGCGCGCGGACGGCTCGATGCACCACATCGTCATCTTCGACCCCGCCACCGGCGACGTGCTCGACACGCCGCGCGGGCAAGGCTGCGCGCCGGGCTCGAGCTGGTCGCGCGGGCAGGCGTGGGCGCTGTACGGATTGACGCTGTGCTACCAAAACAGCGGCGAAGAGCGCTGCCTGACCGCCGCGCGCCGCGTCGCCGATTACTTTGTCGCGCACATCCGCCCCGACGGGCTGACCGACTGCGACTTTTGCCAGCCGCCTGACGAAGAGCGCATCGACAACATCGCCGCCGCCTGCGCCGCCTGCGGGCTGATCGTGCTTGCGCGCATCCTGCAAGCGCCGGAGTACGAGCGGGCGGCGCTGCGCATGCTGAACGCGTTATGCTCGCTGTGCGTCCGCATGGACGACGGCGCGCTCGGGCTGCTCACCAAGTGCACCGCCTCCTACCACGACGACGGCGCGGGCAGGCATGTCAACATGGTGTACGGCGATTACTTCCTGATCGAGGCGCTCAAGCTCGCGTCCGGGCTGGACGACGGTTTCTGGCGCGCCTGAAACGAGCGCCGCAGAGCTGCGCGCCTGCCGGTGCGCGCGGGAATACCAAAGATTGAGCGCGGAGGAAACCACATGAGCACGCTGAAAACGACCACTTACACCATGCCCGCGGCGCCGCTGGGCGCGCGCAACCCGCTGCCCGACCTCCGGGACGCGCCCGACGCGCACGCGGAAATCGCCATCGACAAAGCGACCGTCACGCCCGAGGAGGCGCGCTACATGGGCTGGGCGCGCGTCGGCAGCATGTTGCCGTATCAGGCGCAGGACGGTTACGGGCGCAGGCTGCGCAGGAAAGCGTTCAAGGCGTTCGAGCTGGAGAACGAGCACCTGCGCGCCACGTTCCTGCCAAGCCTCGGCGGGCGGCTCTGGTCGCTGTTTGACAAGGACGCGGGGCGCGAGCTGCTGCACGTCAATCCGGTGTTCCGTCCGTGCAATTTGGGCATCCGCAACGCATGGATCTCGGGCGGCGTGGAATGGAACTGCGGCATCATCGGGCACACGCCCTTCACGGTGGACGACATGGCGTGCCAGCGTCTGGCGCTCTCGGACGGCACGCCCGTGCTGCGCATGTTCCAGTACGAGCGCGTGCGCGGGCTGCTCTACCGCGTCGAGGCGTTCCTGCCGGACGGTGCGAAAACGCTTTATGTGCGCGTGCGCATCGACAACACGGCGGCGGAGGAGACCGCCGTGTACTGGTGGAGCAACATGGCGGTGGACGAGCGCGAGGACATGCGCGTGGTCGTCCCGGCGGACAAGGCATTCCGCTACGGGTATGGCGGCAAGCTGGCGAAAGTGCCCGTGCCCATCATGCGCGCCGAGGCGGATAAACTGCGCGGCGGCGCGGCGCGCCTTGCGCGGGCGGCGGGCGGTACGCTGGAGATGGATGTCTCGCGTCCCACGCAGATCCCGCAGTCGATGGATTTCTTCTTTGACGTGCCGGACGGCGCGCGTCCTTTCATCGCCGCGCCCGGCGGCGACGGCTACGGCGTTTTTGAAACCTCGACCCGCGAATTGCGCGGACGCAAGCTGTTCGTCTGGGGTATGGGCGAGGGCGGGCGGCACTGGCAGTCCTTCCTGTCCAAGCCCGGCAGCGCCTACGTCGAATTGCAATGTGGGCTGGCGCGCACGCAGCTAGAGCATCTGCCGATGCCAGGCGGCGCGACGCTTTCGTGGCTGGAAGCATACGGCGCGGTGCAGGCGGATGCGGATGCGGCGTTTGACGGCGACTGGTCGCGCGCGATCTCGTCGGTCGCCGGGGCAATCGAGGCGGTCTGCCCGGAAAGCGCGCTGGAAGCGCTGCACGCGCGCGTCCGGACGGAGCTGGACGCGCAAAACGGCGCTGTGCTGCACCGCGCAGACGGGTTTGCGCGCGTGGAAAAGGCGCTGCGCGGAAACGCGTTTGATACGCGCGGGCTGTCGCTGGCGGCGATGCGCGTCGGAAAGCAGGAAAAGCCGTGGCTGACGCTCGCGCGAACCGGCGCGCTGCCTTGCGGCGATCCGCTGGACGCGCCGGTCAGTTACCAGATCGGGGCGCAATGGGAACGGCTGCTGACGGATTCGATACGCGCGGGCAAAAGCGACCATTGGCACGGGCAATATCAGCTGGGCGTGATGCTCGCGCATCGCGGCGCGGACACGGCGGCGCGCGAGGCGTTCGAGCGCTCGTATGCGAGCGCGGAAAATCCGTGGGCGCTGGCGGGCTTGGCGGCGCTCGACCTGCGGGCGGGGAACGCCGCGTCCGCGGCGGACAGGTATTGCCGCGCGGCGGAGATGCTGCCCTCCCGCGCGTTGATCCTCGCGGCGCTCGCGGCGCTCTCCGCGTCCGGGCAATACGCGCGGCAAAGCGCCGTCATCGCCGCGCTGCCGCCCGCGCTTCGCGCGCTGGGGCGCGTGAAAACCTATGCGATCGAAGCGCTGATGCGCACGGGGTACGCGGAGGAAGCCGAACGCATGCTGGCGGGTCCCATCGTGCTGACCGACGTGCGCGAGGGCGACGTGCTCCTGACCGATCTCTGGTATGAATGTATGGCGCGAAAGCTGCGCGGAAGCGCGGACGACGCGGCGCTCGCGTGGGCAAGAGAAACGCTGCGTCCGCCCAAACACTTGGATTTTCGGATGCTGTAAGGGCATTGAAAAACGCTCGCGTTCTTTTTGCAAATATCGCGAAAAAAACGCTTGACAGAACCGCGCTCGTTCTATATAATACTGACTGTTCACGCGATGCCGCGTCGCCGTGACGAGCGCCATTAGCTCAGTTGGTAGAGCACCTGACTCTTAATCAGGGTGTCCCGGGTTCGAGTCCCTGATGGCGCACCAGTGAAACCCCTTGAAATGCCAGCGTTTCAAGGGGCTTGTGCTATACAGAAGGCGAAAGGGAGCGGTACGATGGTCGGGGTGGGTCTGTATGTCAAAAACAGCGTGGAAGCGGTGGCGTTCTATACCAAAACGTTCGGCTTTACGCTGGGATATCATGTGAAGAACGAGGACGGCTCGTACTATCATTCCGAGCTTTGCAAGGGCGATCAGCCCATGCTGTCCGTCGTCGAGGGCGAGGGCGGCCGCGAGCACATCGTGCAGCTCGGCATCGAGTTTGACAATCCCGAGGAAGTACAAAGGGTGTACGACGCTTTCTGCGCGGACGGCGCTACGGTCGATATGCCGATATGCGAGCTGCCGTGGAGCCCCTGCGCCGCGTCGGTCGTGGACAAGTTCGGCATCTGGTGGTATTTCTCGTCGCTGTCGCACAGACCGGCGGACGATTTTGACCCAAAGGACACGCTGTAATCGGGCAAGTGCTCGGCGTTTACAGCGGTTGAGAGGTATTATATGGAAAAAAGCGACATCAAAACGATCGCGCGGCTGCTGTCGCGCGTGGAATCCTCGCAGGGAGAGCAGTTCAGGGAAGCCGTCAAGGACGGACGGCTCGAGTATTCGGAGATTTTATACGACGGCGACGGCGCGCTGGTCGTGTATCGGACGGAAGGCGCGTACAAAGCGGTTTGCGCCTTCAAAGACGTCGTGCGGGACTACGCGACCGCGCGGAAGGTTGAGGACACGGTGACGGCGTACCTCAAAACGCTCAAGGACGACGAGGAGTTCACGCTGTTCCACGGCGGCGAGCAGCTATACCTGAACAATTTCGTCTGCAAGCTGAACTTCGAGAAGCCGCATTACGGGCTGGAATACCGGCTCAAGCGCAAGGATTTTCAAGGCGCGGAAGCATGCGACATGCGCGGGCTGGAGGCGCGCCTGTATGCGTATGACCAGCCGGACGCGATGTTCGCGCTACATCAGCGGGCGTTCGCGGAACAGACGGTGCGCGCGGGGCATCCCGAGGGTTATGACGAGGAAGATATCGCGTACCTGACGGAACAGTTTGGCAAGCCGGACGACGAAAAGACGCTGTACACATACTACCTGGACGGCGCGCTGGTCGGCTACACGCTGTTTGAGGGCGGGTACTGCGATTTGATCGCGCTCGACCCTGCGTATCAGCACATGGGGCTTGGCAAGCCGATGCTGACCTACGCGGTCGGCAAAGCCTTTGAAGACCCCAAAGTCAAGCACGTCTTCCTGCACACGTTCCTTATCAACCTCAAAGCGCAAAGGCTGTACGAAAGCCTTGGCTTCAAGCGCGTCGGCTTCTACTGCGACAACAACGCAAAACCCAAGAACGAGATGTTCTTCTCAACTTGAGGTAGCGTATGTACATTTGGACAGCAATCGACGTGGACGACCAGCTTGCGGCGCTGCGCGCACAGGTCGAGCGCATTTCGGGCGCGCTTTGCATGCAAAACAGCGCCCTGACGCTGCCGCTGCATGTTTCGCTGCGCATGTCTTTTCCGATCGACGACGACGCGTACCAACAGGCGGTCGCGCACATAGACGCTTTCCTGCGGGACATTCCGCCGTTTGTGATGCGCACGGAAGGCATCGCCAGACACGGCGACATCATTTGGTGCGCAATGGAAGGCAGTCGCGAATTGCAGGAGATTCACGCGCGCTTGGTGGACATGCTGTCCGCGGCGTTCGGCGTGGGCGCGCACCCTTTTGACGGCGGTTTCCTGTACCACGCCACGCTGTTCATGGGCGGCTCGGACGCGCAGACGGACACGGCTTTCTCGCGCATATCGCAGGCAGAAACGCCGGAAACGCTGCGTGCCGAGCGCTTTGTCATCGGCGCGTCCGAGACGGGCAAAGCGGGCGATTTCCGAGTGATCCGGCACATAACGGGCGGACAAGGAGGAGCAAAACCATGCTGACCCCCAATTTCAACTTTGACGGGCATTGCGAGGAAGCGATGCGCCTGTACGAGCGCGCGTTCGGCGCGGAGACGACGTGCCTCCTGCGGTATACAGACGCCGACCCCGCCGACTTTTCCGAGGAACTGACGGACGCGCAAAAGCGGTATGTCTATCACGCCGAGATGCGCATCAAAGGGCAGCGCGTGATGATGTGCGACAACACGCGTGTGCCGTTCGTGCCGAGCACGGCGCTGTCGCTAGTCGTGACGATGAACACAAAAGAGGAAGTCCTGCGCGCGTATGAAGCGCTGCGCGAGGGCGCGACGATCATCTATCCCGTGCACAGCACGACGTACAGCTCATGCGAGGTCGTGCTCATCGATCGGTTCGGCTTCCGTTGGGGCGTCATGACCGAGCAGACGGAGCGATAACGCCGGTCAAGCGAGCATCTCCCCCTCCCCGCGCGTTGCGATACAGAAATTGTCAATCACATAAAAATAACGATTGACAGGCGGCACGGTTTATGCTATCATTTCTAGCTGTC
>CAZEIC010000072.1:0-14213 GCA_964512175.1 uncultured Oscillospiraceae bacterium
GCCGCGGCGCGGTAGGAGGGATCGACCACGGGATTGCGCGGCGTGTTGGCCAGCCCGTGCGTCTCCATATTGGCCTCGTCCACCACATACAGCCCGTACGCGTCGCACAGGTCGTACCAGCGCGGGTCGTTGGGGTAGTGGCTGGTGCGCACGCAGTTGATATTGTGGCGCTTCATGGTGAGCACGTCGGTCAGCATGCTGTCCACAGGCGTGTAGTGCCCGAGCGCGTAATGCGTGTCGTGCCTGTCCACACCCTTGCACTTGATGGCGACGCCGTTGACGAGGAAGCGCACGCCCCGGATCTCGACGCGCCGGAAGCCCACGCGCACGCGCTCGACCTGCCCGTCGATCTGCACGAACAAATCGTGCAGCGCGGGCGTTTCCGCCGTCCATTTCTCGACGCTAGGCAGCTCGGCGGAAAAGCGAACGTGCCCGTCCTGCACGGCTCCCTCGCCCTGCCAGATCGTTTTTCCGTCTTTTTTCAGCCATGCGCGCGCGGTCTTCGCGCCCGTGATATCGCAATCGACCGACAGTAGCCCGGTCGCAAAGTCGTCGCAGAGCGTCGCGCATGCGCGCACGTCCTCGATGCGCCGCTCGCCGAAGGACAGCAGCATCACGTCGCGGAAAATGCCGCTCATGCGCCACATGTCCTGATCTTCCAGATACGTGCCGTCCGACCACTTGAGCACGAACACCGAGAGCGCGTTCTCGCCCTGCGCGAGCAGCGCCGTGATATCGAACTCGGCGGGCATGTGCGGGCACTTGGAAAAGCCGACGAACGCGCCGTTGAGGTAGACGTAGAAGCACGAGTCCACGCCCTCAAAGCGCAGGCGCGTCTGCCTGCCCGCAAAGGTCTCCGGCAGCGTGAATGTGCGGCGGTACGCGCCGACCTCGTTTTCGTCTGGCACGAACGGCGGGTCGTAGGGGATGGGGAACGCGACGTTGGTGTACTGCGGGATGGAATGCCCGTGCATCTGCCAGTTGCCCGGCACGGGGATCTTGCCGAATACGGGCGGCGTTTCGAGCGCGGCGGCGATTTTGCGCGGGCTGTCGAGCAGCGCGAAATCCCACTGACCGTTGAGCGACGCATAATACGGCGACGCCGCGCGCGCGCCCGTGCGCGCCGAAGCCGCGTCGGGATAGGGAACGAGCGTCGCCCGCGCGGGCATACGGTTGATGTGCAGAACGTCCAAATCCTGATATTGCGTATACTCCATGCTATCTCTCCTTATGACTGTTATTTCTTCACTCATCACTTTTACTTCTTACCTTTGTGCGATGCCCCGCATCGCAAAAATCCTACCATGCCGCGCATTTTTTGTCAATCAAAACACAAGCAGGAATCGGCGGTTTACGCGGCGAATATCGCATATCTGAACGAATGAACGGAGGTTTGTCATGCGCGCAATCCTGTGTCTTTTGCTGGCGGTATCGCTGGTTCTTCCGGGCGTCGGTTTCGCCGGGGAAACGGTGATCGCCGCTTCCTTTTACCCGGTGTACGTCCTCGCGCAAAACGTGCTCGCGGACGTGCCGAACGTGCGCGTGGTCAGTCTGGCGCAAAACGAAACGGGCTGTCTGCACGATTATCAGCTATTGCCCGGGGACATGCGCGCGCTGGCGGACGCGTCCGCGCTGCTGATTTGCGGCGCGGGCATGGAGGGATATCTGGACGTTTTGACCGCGCAGTTCCCCGATTTGCCCGTGATTGAGGGCTCGGCGGGCATCGCGCTTTTACCGGGCGGCGAGCACGGCGAGGGCAACGCGCACGTCTGGCTCGACCCGAAGAACGCCATTATAATGGTAGAAAACATCGCAACAGGGCTTTCGGCGCTGCTGCCCGAGCACGCGGCGCAGATTTCGGACAACGCGAAAAGCTATCAGGCGCGGCTGGCGGCGCTGGATGAAGAGCTGCAAGCGGGGCTTGCGACGCTCGAAAACCGCGCCATCGTGACCTTCCACGACGCGTTCCCGTACTTTGCCGAAGCGTACGGGCTGACCGTCGCGGCGGTCGTCGCGCTCGAGCCGGGCGAGGCGCTCTCGCCCGCCATGCTCGCCGAAGTCTCGCGCAAGGTGCTGGCGGCGGGCAGCCCGCCGCTGTTTACCGAGCCGCAGTATCAGGACGCGGCGGCGCTCGCGGTCGCAGCCGAAACGGGCGCGAAGGTCTACGCGCTCGACCCGCTCGTCACCGGCGACGGCGCGCCGGACGCGTATGAAACGGGCATGCGCAGAAACATGGAAACGCTGCTGCTGGCGCTGGGCGGGCAGTAACGTGTTTGAAGCGAAGATCGGCGATATCACGCTGACGCTCGAGGCGACCGACAAGCTCTTTTCGCCGCGCGCGCTCGACGCGGGCACGGCGGCGATGCTCTCGTGCGTGACGCTCGCGCCCGGGCAGCGCGTGCTCGATCTGGGCTGCGGCTGCGGCGTGGTCGGCATCTGGGCGGCGAAGCTCGTCGGCGCGGAGAACGTCGTGCTGTGCGACATCTCGCGCGAGGCGGCGCGCGTATCGCTTGAGAACGCCGCGCGCAACGGCGTGCCGGGCGTGCGGGTCGTCGTGAGCGACGGGTTTTCCGCGCTCGACGCGACGGGCTTTGACTGGATACTGTGCAACCCGCCGTACCACGCGGACTTTTCCGTGCCGCGCGCGTTCATCGAAAAGGACTTCAACCGCCTTGCGCTCGGCGGGCGCATGGTGTTGGTCGTCAAGCGGCGGCTGTGGTATGAAAACAAGCTGCGCGCCGTGTTCGGCGGCGCGACGGTCAGGGAAATCGACGGGTACTTCGTGATTGCCGCGCAAAAGCGCGACTGGCATTACGCCAACAAAAAAACGGGAGGGAAACACCAATGAAAATCGCCATCATCGGCGCGTGGCACGTGCACGCGGAGCGCTACACCGAGGAACTCATGGAAGACAAACGCTGCGAGGTCGCCGTCGTCTGGGACGACGACGAGGCGCGCGGCATGGCGCTGGCGGAGAAAGTGCCCTGCGCGTACACAAGCGATCTGGACGCGATCCTGCGCGATCCGACCATCGAGGCGGTCTGCGTCTGCTCGCAGACGGCGCAGCACACCGAGCACCTGATCAAGTGCGCCGAAATGGGCAAGCACATCTTCACCGAGAAAGTGCTCGCGCTGACCGGCGACGACGCGCGGCGCATCGAGGCGGCGGTCAAGCTGTCGGGCAAGAGCTTCTGCATCTCCTTCCCGCACAAGTGCCGCCCGGGCATCCTGCTGGCAAAGCAGCTCGTGGATGCAGGCGCGCTCGGCAAGATCACCTACGCGCGCGTACGCAACGTGCACAACGGCGCGTCGGCAAACTGGCTGCCCCCGCATTTCTACGACGCTTCACAGTGCGGCGGCGGCGCGATGATGGACTTGGGCGCGCACCCGATGTACACGCTGTGCTGGCTGCTGGGCACGCCCAAGACCGTGCAGTCGCTGTTTACAGACGTGACCGGGAAGCCTGTCGAGGACAACGCGGCGTGCCTTATGTCGTTCGGCGGCGGCGCGATCGGCGTGTCGGAGACGGGCTTCGTGTCGCAAGCCAACCCCTACACGCTGGAAATCAGCGGCACGAAGGGCAGCTTCATGCTCTACGGCAAGAACGTGTTCTGCTCGGTGATCGAGGGCGAGATTGCGCTGCCCGAGGAAACGCCGCTGCCCATCCGGCAGTGGGTGGACGCGTGCGAAAAGGGCGCGCAGCTCGCGGAGTTCGGCATCGAGGAAGCGGTGCGCCTGACCGACGTGATGGAAGCGGCGTATGCCGCCGCGCGCTCGGGCAAAACGGCGCCGGTGCGCGGGACGTAAGGCTACCTGCTGTTGCAAGAATCCGGAATTGCAAATTCAAACAAATTTCGGCAGCATTCGCTGCCGATTTTGCAATTTCAAACATCAAATACTGCAAAAGAACAATCTTTCCGCTTGCAATACCACGGGAAAGATGGTATATTCATGCCATCACCTCGCATAGTTTTCGCATTCAGAAAGGAGCGACCATCATGAAGAAACTGCTTGCGACCGCGCTCGCGCTCATTCTCCTGCTTTCCTGCTCCACGGCGCTGGCGACCGAGTATCTGGGGCTGGCGACCGGCGACACGACGGGCACATACTACGCGCTGGGCGGCGACATCGCCGCGCTGTGGATGAACAAAATCGCCGATCTGGACGTGTCCGCGCAGACGACGGGCGGCTCGAAAGCCAACATCATCCTCATCAACGAGGGCGACGCCGAGCTTGCGACCGTGCAAAACGACGTGATGTACTACGCCTATCAGGGCGATCAGGATTTCTTCGCCGGGCAGGTGATCGATTCCTTCGTCGCCATCGGCGCGCTGTACCCCGAGCTTTGCCAGATCGTCGTCGCCGCCGATTCGGGCATCGCCACGGTCAGCGACCTCAAGGACAAGTCGGTCTCCATCGGCGCGATCGGCTCGGGCGTGTACTTCAACGCCATCCAGATTCTGGGCAAGGCGGGGCTGACGCTCGACGATATCAACGAGCAGTACCTCTCCTTCGACGAATCGGCGACGGCGTTCCAGAACCAGCAGATCGACGCTTTCTTCATCACGGCGGGGCTGCCGAACACCTCGATCATCGAGGTCGCCAACAAGCGCGACGTACACCTCATCGGGCTTGCCGAGGACGAAATGGCGGCGCTCATGGCGGATTACAGCTTCTATGTCCCGGTCGTCGTGCCTGCAGGCACGTATAACGGCATGGAAGCCGACGTGACGGTTCCCGCCGTCAGCGCCGTGCTCATCTGCGCCAAGGATTTGGCGGACGATCTGGTCTACGACCTCTGCCGCGTGCTCTACGAGGACACGCAAGAGCTCTCGCACGCCAAGAAGGAAGTCATCTCGGCGGAATACGGCGTGACGGGCATCCCCGTGCCCTTCCACCCCGGCGCTGCGAAATACTTCACCGAGAAGGGACTTCTCAAGTAACGCGTTTCCCTGCGGCAAGGCGCATCCTCCGTGTCTTGCCGCATTATTTTCGTATAGAAGGAGTGGTTATCGCATGAGCGAGCAGACCCCGGGCTTCGAGCGCGTCGAGAAGCAAGAGATCGAAAACATCATGAGCAAGTTCGACCGTGAAAGCGCCTACAGGAGCTTCACGGACTATCGCGGGCTGATCATCGGCGGCGTATGCGTCGCGTTCTCGCTCGTGCAGCTCTATTCCACATGGTTCATCATCCCCTCCACGCACATGCGCCCTTTGCACCTTGCCATCGTGCTGCTGCTGGCGTTCCTGCTCTATCCCGCGCGCCGCAAGAGCCGCAAGGACACGCTCCCGTGGTACGACGTGGCGCTGGCGGTCGCGGCGCTCGCCGTATACCTCTACCCGGTGATCTTCTTTGAGACCATCGCGCGGCAGATTTCCTATGAAACGTACCAACTGGTGCTCGGCGGTATCGGCGTATTGCTTCTGTTGGAAGCATGCCGCCGCGTGGTCGGGCTGCCGATCGTGATCATCGCCACGGCGTTCATGTGCATCGGGTTCTTCGGCAAGTACATGCCGGGGTTCATCGGCAACCGCGGCTATTCGCTCAAGAACATCGTCAAGCACCTGTTTTTCACGCAGGAGGGCATTTTCTCCACGCCCATCGGCGCGTCCTCCACGTTCATCTTCCTGTTCATCCTGTTTGGCTCGTTCCTCGAAAAAACGGGCGTGGGCGAGTTCTTCATTGACCTTTCCAACGCCGTCGCAGGCCATAAGCGCGGCGGGCCCGCCAAGGTCGCGGTCATCACCAGCGCGCTGGAGGGCACGGTGTCGGGCAGCTCGGTCGCCAACACGGTCGGCTCTGGCAGCTTCACGATCCCCATGATGAAGCGGCTGGGCTACCGTCCGGCGTTCGCGGCGGCGGTCGAGGCGGCTGCGTCCACCGGCGGGCAGCTCATGCCCCCGGTCATGGGCGCGGCGGCGTTCCTGATGGCGGAAACGGTCGGCATTCCGTACTCGGTCATCGTCAAAGCGGCGATCATCCCGGCGCTGCTCTACTTTTCGGGCATCTACATCATCACCGACTTGGAGGCGAAGAAGCAGGGCTTGAAAGGGCTTTCGCGCGACCAGATGCCTAGGCTCAAGCGCGTGATGATCGACCGGGGCTACCTGATTTTACCGTTGATCGCCATCATCTACATCCTCGCGGCGGGCTACACCTACGCCATCGCGCCGCTGGCGGGCATCGCCTGCGCGGTGCTCGGCGGCTACGCGCGCACGTTCGTGGACATCTGCCTTGCCAAGAAGCGCAAACAATCGGTGCGCGAGGTCGTCAAGAACGGCGCGTTCATGCGCCCGATGGATTACGTCAAGGCGCTGGAGGGCGGCGCGCGCTCGATACTCTCTGTCGCGCTCGCCTGCGGCGTGGCGGGCATCATCGCGGGCATGATCACGCTGACGGGCATCGGTCTGAAAATGGGCGCGGGGCTGACGAGCCTCGCGGGCGGCAGCATCTACCTGCTGCTGATTTTCACGATGCTGGCGTCCATATTGCTGGGCATGGGCGTGCCCACGACCGCCAACTACCTCATCACCTCGACCATCATGGCGCCCGTCGTCGCCAAGGCGCTGCACGCCTCGCTCCCGGCGATCTACGACGCGCTGCGCGCGCTCGGCGCGGGGTACGACATCCTGCCCGCGCACCTGTTCACGTTCTATTTCGGCATCATCGCCGACATCACGCCGCCCGTCGCGCTGGCGGCGATGGCGGGCGCGGCGATCGCCAAGTCCGACCCTTTGCGCACGGGCGTGGAGGCGACGCGGCTTGCCGTCGCGGCGTTCCTCGTGCCGTACATCTTCGTGTTCAGCCCCGAAATGCTCATGCTCAACGCCGTCTGGTATGAAGTCCTGCTCATCTGCCTGACCTCGATGCTCGGCATGCTGGGCGTGGGCATGGCGGTGACGAAGTACTGGCAGTCGCGCATCAACTGGCTCCAGCAGCTCATGGCGCTGGCGGGCGGGCTGTGCCTGATCAAGCCCGGGCTGGTGACGGACGCCATCGGGCTCGTGCTCATCGGCGGCGTGCTGATCTGGCAGAAGTTCCAGAATAAGGAAACGACCGCGGGCGCGCAAGCGAGCGCGTAACCCAAAACACGCAAAAACAGGACTGCCCGAAACATCGTGGCAGCCCTGTTCAGCTTGTCAAAAAACCACCTCTCGCGTTGTCGTCTGCGGGATGGCAAGGGGCATCACGTACCAACGTGTACGCTCAACCCCCTTGCCACCCTTGACTCCTAGCGATAGGCGGCTTTTAGGCAAGCTGGCATGTGCGTTATTCTATCGTTGAAACGATTGCGTTCATGCCGTAGCGCACGGTATCGTCGGGCGTGAAGCCGACATAGAGCGCATAGCTCGCCTCGGTCGCTTCCTCGGCGGTGGTTTCCGACGCGGTTTGCAGCGCCGAGACCATCAGCACCGTGCCGTCGTACAGCTCGCCGTCGCCCTGCTGCCAGACCAGTTCGACGCTGACCGGCGCGCCGACGGGGAAGTACGCCAGATCATACTCGCTGATTTCAGCCTGCACGCACACGGCGCTTTCGGGGTAGATCGTCGCGACCGCGCCGCCCTCGGCGAGCGCCGCGCCCTGCGCAGCCGACACCTCGGCGACCACGCCGCTGACCGGCGAGAGGATGTCGCAGCCCGTCATGGCGTAGCCCGCGAACGTGCCCTCCAGCGTTTCAAAGAGCAGATCGCCGCGCGACACGCTGTCGCCCGAGGCAACGGCGTAGCGCACGAGCGCGCCCGTGCCCGTCACGGCGACGGGGTCGACGCGCGACACGCTGCCGCGCCCGACGCGGGTGATTGCCTTATACGTGTCCTCGCGGAAGATGTTGACCGTCTCGCCCAGCAGGAAATCGCCCGTCAGCACGGACACCGTGTAGCTCGTGCCGCTGACGGCGGTGATTTGCCCCGTGCCCTTGTGCTGCCCGTCGGAATAACAGCGCAGGTACACCGTCTCGCCCACGCGCACGAATTGCGTCGCGGCGGATTCGTAGGCGTTGGAAATCGACGCGGAAACGGTATATTTGACCGTTCCTTCCAGATACATCACCGCGCCGCTTACTTCGGTCACGGTATCGGCGCTGTCGCCCGGCTGCCCGAACACGCCGGTGATCACGCCGTCCTGCGGCGCGTAGTACCGGGTGGTGGCAAGCGTCGCGAGCACGTCGCCCGCCTGCACGCGCTGTCCCGCGACGACGGGCACGGTTTCCGCCGTGCCGCCCACGTCGGCGTACACCGTTTGCGTTTCGAGCGTGGCGACCGTGCCGTTGACCGAAAGCGCGTCCGCCAGCGCGGAGGCGGTGAGAAGCATGCACAGGGCGATGGCAATACAAAGCGTTTTCAGGGTTTTCATATGTTTTTCCTCCATCATTATATTGAACGCAGCGCGTCGATGGGATTGAGGCGGCTCGCCTTGCGCGCGGGCGCCCAGCCGAACACGATGCCGACCGCCGCCGAAAAGCCCACGCCGAGGATGATCGCGCCGACGGACACCACGAACGACGTCCCCAGCACGCGGCACAGCGCGAACGACAGCGCCACGCCCAGCGCCACGCCCGTCAGCCCGCCGATGAGCGACAGCAGAAAGGATTCGATCAGAAACTGCGTCTGAATCTGCCACGGCAGCGCGCCGAGCGCCTTTTTCAGCCCGATTTCGACCGTGCGCTCGGTAACGCTGGTGAGCATCATGTTCATGATGCTCACCAGCGTTACATCATGTTCATGATGCCGATGCCGCCGACGACCAGCGCGATGGACGCGATGCCCGCCAGCAGCGCCGCCATCATGGACAGCATTTCGTTCATGGCGTCCTCGATGCCGGACATTGTGGTGATGGTGAAGCAGTCTTCCTCGAAGCTGAACATCGCGTCCATCTCCGCCTCCAGCGCGGCGGACGCGCTTTCGGAATCCACGCCGCTCGCGAGGTAGACCGTCAGCGCCGTGACGAGGCTCTCATTGTTCATTTTGAGCGCCGTCGTGCTCGGGATGAGGATGTCCGGGCTGCCCGCCATCATCGTCGAGACCGACTGCCCAGCGTCCTCCGAGAAAATGCCGACGACCAGAAACGGCACGCCCGAAATGTACAGGCTGGTACCGACGGGGTCAACGCCGTAATAGAAGCTCTCGAGCATGTCCGCGCCGACAAGGCAGACAAAGGACATGTTCTCGTCGTCGATTTGGTTGAGCGCGCGTCCGCGCGACACCGCGTCTTCGGTGATCTGGAAATAGTAGGCGTTCTTGCCCGACACCGACACATTGGTTTCATAGCTGCCGCCGCGAGAAACGCGCGCGCGCAGCGTGACCGTCGGGGTCACGCCGTCCACGATGTCCATGGCGGCGAGCGTCGCCATGTCTTCCTGCGACAGCCCGGATTTCAGGTCGCTGCCCGTCACCGACACCGACAGCGTGCCCGCGCCCATCGTGGAAAAGGAACTCGACAGCGAACCCGACACGCCCGAGACCGTCGTGATCAGCGCGATGACCGCCGTCACGCCGATGAGGATGCCCAGCACCGTCAGAAACGAGCGCACGCGGTTGCCAAGGATGTTTTGCAGCGACATCGCCACGCATTCCTTGAGCATCACGAGCGTGCCGACAAACGCGTTACGCATCGGTGCGGTCGCCTCCCTCCAGCAGTTCGCCGTCGATGATGCGCACGACGCGCCGCGCCGACGCGGCGACGTGCATATCGTGGGTGATCATGATGATGGTGCGCCCCTCGGCGTTCAATTCCTGAAACAGCGCCATGACCTGCCTGCCTGTTTTCTGGTCGAGCGAGCCGGTCGGCTCGTCGGCGAGCAGCACGGAGGGGCTGGCGGCAAGCGCGCGCGCGATGGCGACGCGCTGCTGCTGTCCGCCCGAGAGCTGGTTGGGATAATGCGCGCGGCGGTCGGGCAGCCCGACGCGCGAGAGCAGTTCTGCGGCGCGCCGCGAACGCTCCTTGGGCGGCACGCCCGCGTAAATCAGCGGCAGCTCGACGTTCTTTTGCGCGGTCAGGCGCGGCAGAAGCTGCGCGTTCTGGAACACAAAGCCGATTTCGCGCTTGCGCAGGTCGGCAAGCTCGCTCTCCGTCATGTCCTCGACAAGCCGTCCGCGCAGCGTGTACGCGCCGCTGGTCGGCACGTCCAGACAGCCGATGATGTTCATCAGCGTCGTTTTCCCGCTGCCCGAGGGGCCCAGCACCGACAGATATTCGCCCTCGCCGACGGTCAAATCGATGTCCTTGAGCACGCGCATGTCCTCGTCGCCCATGCGGTAGGTCTTGTTCACGCCGCGCATGCACAGCAGTTCGGACGCGCTCATTGTCCAGCCCCCGGCCGCGTCATGCCGCCCGGCATGCTGCCCGAATCGGGCGTGAAATTGCTGAAGTCCGGCATGGTCGAGGTATCGCGCGTGCGCGTCCCGCCGCCGCCGCCCGCATTCACGCGCTGCTGCCCGAACAGCCCCGACAGCAGCCCGGATACGCCCGATTCTGAAGCGGTCTGCGCCGCCTCGACGAACACCTGCTGCCCGCTTTGCAGCCCGGAGGTGATCTCCACATAGTTGCCGTTGCTCACGCCCACGCCGACGTACTGCGCGGTCATCGCGCCCGCCGCGTCCTGCACATACACAAAAGCGTTGTTTGCATCGTCAAAGCTCAAAGCGTCCATTTTGAGCACGACCACGTTCGTCGCTTCCTCCTGCGGCACGGTGACGGTCGCCTGCATGCCGGGGTACACGCCGTCCGTCGCGTCGACATACGCCGTCGCCGTGTAATAGGCGACAGAGCCGGTGGACGCGGAAATATAGTCGATGGCGGCGATTTCCGAGTCAAACACGCTCTCGGTCGCCGTGGTCGTGACCGTGCACTTCTGCCCGACGGACACCTGCGATATGTCGTATTCGTCCACGCGCACCGCCACCTTCATGCGCGAAAAATCGGCGACCTGCACGAGCGACGCGCCCGATGAAACCTCGTCGCCCACGGCGACCGGCACGGCGTTCACGCGCCCCGCGAACTCCGCCGTGACGCGCTGCCCGCTAGACAGGCGCATCAGCAGCGCGCCAGCTTGCACCTCGTCCCCCGCCTGCACGCGCACCTCGCGCACGGTCGCAGCGCCGGTCGCCGTATACGTGGCGCTCTTGACCAGCCCGAGGCTGCCCGAAAAGCTCAACGCATTGGAAATGCTGCCGGTGGACGCGGTATAGCCGTCGTAGGTCGTGGTGTATTCCTGCTTGAGCGCGCCGATGCCCAGCGCCGCCGCGCCGCCGACGATTGCCAAGACGACCGTCCATACGATCGCCCGCCGCAGCCGCCGCTTCCAGCGCTTGCCCGGGCGCTTGACCTCCGCGCGCCCGACCGTCTGTGCTTGTAATTCCATGTAACTGCTCCTTTCCTTGGGAATAGAGGCATTGTATCGGCGGTTTCTGAAACGGAACTTAAAAACGCCCCCGCGCGGACGCGGAGGCGTGTAAACAAACCGTGAACGGAGCGTGTCAGTAAAACGTCTGATACCGCGTGACATTCTGATACGTCACGGCGAGCGACTGGAAGACCGTCAGGCGGGTTTGCGGGCTTGTCGTCTGCCAGCACGGCGCGTAATAGGCGTTGCGCGGGTTCGCCGTCTGGAAGGCGAACAGCTCGGTATAGTATTCGGCGCGCTCGGCGGAGTACCCGCGCACCGTGTAGAACATGCGCCCGCCCTGCCCGGGGATCGGCACGTCGTAGGTGAACACGACCGACTCGCGCACGTAGCCGTTCTGCAGCGTCACCGCGCAGACCGCGCCGTAATAGCTGACGCTCGTCGCGCTGCCGCCGATCTTGAGCCATTGACGCTGCCCGGTCGCCGACGTTTTGACCATGTGCAGGTTGCTCTGCGTGCCGTTCTGCAAAGCCCAATCGGCGTTTTGCCCGCCATAGGCGAAGTAATCGCTCGCGCGCACCGCGCCCTGATAGCAGGACAGCACGGTATACAGCCAGCCGCGCCCGCTCGCCTGACGGCGCAGCATCAACTCGGGCGCGCCGTCAAAGTCCAGATCGACCAGCTCCATGTCGTGCAGTTCGGGGACGTCCATATACAGCAGATAGTTGTAATACAGCGTTTCCCATGATACGCCGGGCTGATAGGGGCTTGCGGTGACGACCGGCGGCTGGTACGGACGCGCGGTGACGACCGGCGGCTGGTACGGCGGCGCGGTCACGACGGGCGGCTGGTACGGCGGCGCGGTCACGACCGGCGGCGGCGCGGCGCTCGCGCCGGGCGCGATGTTCGCCGGGCGGATGAACCCGCGCACCGCGCCGACCGTCGTGTTCGCCGCTTCGATATACGCCCAACCATTGTTCCAGCGGCACAGGTAGGTGATGTTCGCGCCGACTTCGAGCGTGCACAGCGGCGTGTGCTCGTCCATCATGGGGTCGTCGGTGACGATGGATCGCACGGTCACGGTATACGGCAAGTACGAAAACGACAGCGTGAACAGCGAATAGCTGTCGCGCGCGCGCGTCAGGCGCGAGGCGGATTCCGGCACGTAGCCCATGCGCCACAAGCCCTTGGAGGTCTTGTAGCCGATGAGCATCCAGCCGTTTGCCGGGTCGGAGCCGTAATAGCGCACGCCGCCGCCGCCGTAGCGCGCGTTGCCGCCAGCGCGGTAGTAGTGTTCGCCGGGGCCGGTATATACGTCGAGGTCTTCGGTGAAGCCCAGTCCGTAATAGCTGTCCGCCGGGTACTCCGCCAGCGCAGCGAAGGGCAGCGCGGTCAGGAGCAGCAGGACGGCAAGGAGCAAGGACGCGCGCTGTTTCATGGCAAATCCCTCCGCGAAAATGTTCCAAATCTAACCATAGAACGGAACGCGGAGGGAAATCCCTGCAATGCGGATGAAATTATCGCGCCAGCGCGCTGGCGATGCGCGACGCGAGGCGCACGTTATTGAGCACGAGCTGGATATTGGTTTCCAAGCTCTCGCCGCCCGTCAACTCGCACACGCGCGCCAGCAAGAACGGCGTGACGCGCTTGCCGTGCACACCCTGCTCGGCGGCTTCCGAAAGCGCGCGGGCGATCGCCGCGTCGATCACGTCCTTGGGCGTTTCGTATGCTTCGGGCACGGGGTTGCAAATCAGCATGCCGCCCGGGTAGGCAAGCGCGCGCTGCGCGGCGATGATGCTGGCGAGCTCCTCGGGCGTGTCGGCGCGCGTGTCGACCGCAAGCCCGCTTTGCCGCGAATAGAACGCGGGCAGTTCGGCGGTCTGATACCCGAGCACGGGCACGCCCTTGGTTTCGAGGTATTCGAGCGTCAGCTTCAGATCGAGGATGCTTTTCGCGCCCGCGCAGACCACCGCGACGGGCGTGCGCGCCAGCTCCTCGAGGTCGGCGGAGATGTCCATCGTCGTTTCCGCGCCGCGGTGCACGCCGCCCACGCCGCCGGTCGCGAACACGCGGATGCCCGCGAGCGCCGCAATGATCATCGTCGCGGCGACCGTCGTCGCGCCGTCCTGCCCGCGCGCGCAGAGCACGGGCAGATCGCGGCGGCTCGCCTTGGCGACCTGCTGCCCGGTCTTGCCGAGGAAATCGATTTGCGCTTCCGTCAGCCCGGCGCACAGCCTGCCGCCGACGACCGCGCACGTCGCGGGCACGACGCCCAATTCGCGCGCCGCG
Organism: uncultured Oscillospiraceae bacterium; assembly: GCA_964512175.1. Taxonomy (GTDB): domain Bacteria; phylum Bacillota; class Clostridia; order Christensenellales; family Aristaeellaceae; genus CAZEIC01. The sequence goes on from CAZEIC010000072.1 coordinate 13,632, forward strand.
TTTTCGCACGCGAGCGCCGTTTCCACGTTCTTGGGATAAGGCATGCCGTGGCTGATGATGGTCGATTCCAGCGCGATAACAGGCTTGCGCGCGTCGAGCGCCTCCCTGACCTCCTTGGATACGGACAGATATTCCTGCATAGTCCCTCCTATGAAAAGGGGCTGCCGCGCAAACACGCGGCGCGACAGCCCAACGAGCGCTTGGTGAACATGATTCCCATTGGGTGTAGGGGCGGATGCCCACATCCGCCCGTCCACGCGCACGGCGGCGGGACGATGTGGGCATCGTCCCCTACAAACGAAGGGGCTGCCGCGCGTTCACGCAACAGCCCCCGGTATGTGGTTCGATTATTCGGCGAGTTTCTTGTACATCGCCAGACGCTGTTCCGCTTCCGTTTCGGCGCGGGTGAACAGTTTTTCCGCCGCCTCGGGGAACTGCTTGAGCAGCGACGTATACCGCACTTCGCTGCGGATGAACTCCTGATAGGATTCCGTCGGGTCTTTGGAATCGACCGTCAGCGGGTTCTTGCCCTGCTCGGCGAGGTCGGGGTTGTACCGATACAGCGGCCAGTACCCGGCGGCG
>CAZEIC010000073.1:0-5678 GCA_964512175.1 uncultured Oscillospiraceae bacterium
CTCCCCCTGTTTGCCAATTTCCGCGAAAGCCGCTGGAACATGCGAGGATCTCGGCATCGGCAAGCGACCGTATGCCCTGGTCTTTTTTGCCTGTAATGGCGCACGCCGCCCGCCTGCCGCGCCGGCGCGCGGCGGTATAGCAAGAAATTCGGAGGTCGTTGGCTATGGACGCCAGTTTGCAGCACGAACTGCTCAAATGCGAAACCGATATCGTTGGCACGCTCGAACGCTTATGCGGCGACGAAGCGCTGTATCTGTCCTGCCTGAAAATGTTTCCGGGCGACGAGACGATGCTGCAGCTGAAGGATTCGCTGCGCGAGGAACGCTGGGACGACGCGTTCACCGCGGCGCACGCGCTCAAAGGGCTGGCGGCGAACATGGGGTTCATCCCGCTGTTCCACGCCTCCGCCGAGATGGTGCTGCTCATCCGCGCCGGCAGGACGAGCGAAATCGAGCGCTGTTATGATGAATTGAAGCAATGCTACGACGGGATTATCGAGGTCATCCGCGCGCATTGCGGCGATGTGTTGAAAGGGGAAGAAGCATGAGCACCAATGTCAATTTACCGCAAATGAACGAACAAGCGCTGGGCGAGGATTGTTTTATCGTTGGCATCGGCGCGTCCGCAGGAGGGCTGGAGGCGCTGCAAAAGCTGCTCACGGCGCTGTCGCCCAACACGGGCTTCCCGTACATCATCGTGCAGCACCTTTCGCCCGATTATAAGAGCCTGATGGGCGAGATATTGGGTAAGTACACGCAAATGCCGGTCATCCAAGTCGAGGACGGCATGACGGTGCAGCCCAACTGCGTGTACGTCATCCAGCCCGGCAAGCTCATGCGCCTTTCTGGCGGCAAGCTGCTGCTCACCCCGCAAAAGGAAAAGGAGCTGAACCTGCCGATCGACCTGTTCTTCCGTTCCTTGGCGGAGGAGGCGGGGCCGCGAGCCATCGCGGTCATCCTGTCGGGCACTGGCTCGGACGGCACCAACGGCATCCGCGACATCAAAGAACACGACGGTATGATCATCGTGCAGGACTTGGAATCCTCCAAGTTCGACGGCATGCCGCGCTCCGCCATGCGCACGGGGCTGGTGGACGCGCAGATATCGCCCGAGGAGATCGCGCTCGAGCTTTTGCACATTTCCGCGTCCATCGGCAAGCAGCCCACGCCCGTCAAGACCGAGAAAGAAATCGACCAAGACTTGATGAAGAAGATCTACATCATCCTCAAAAAGATCTGCAACATCAACTTCACGCATTATAAGCAGACGACCATCCTGCGCCGTATCGAGCGTCGCATGATGCTCGCGCGCAAGGAAACGCTGGAAGATTATGTTAATTATCTGTATGAGTCGCCCGAGGAAGTCAAAACGCTGTCCAAAGAAGTGCTCATCGGCGTGACCGACTTCTTCCGCGACCCGGACTATTTCCAGTGCCTTAAGGACAAGGCGGTGCAGAACATCCTGCTGCACAGCACGACGGACGAGGCGATCCGCGTGTGGGTCGCGGGCTGCTCGACGGGCGAGGAAGCGTACTCCATCGCTATCTTGTTTTGCGAGGTCATGGACACGCTCAAAATCAAGCGCGCCGTCAAGATATTCGCGACCGACCTGGACGTGGAGGCAATCACAAACGCGGGCAAGGGCGTGTTTGGCGACAACATCATCGACTCTGTGTCGCCCGCGCGTTTGAGCCGCTTCTTCACGCGCAAGAACAACACCTACGTCATCAACCGCGACGTGCGCAAGATGATCGTCTTCTCCCCGCACAACGTCTTCCAAGACCCGGCGTTTGGCAGGCTCGACCTCATTTCCTGCCGCAACATGCTGATTTACTTCCAGCCCGTTTTGCAGAACGATTTGTTCGCGGTCTTCCATTCCTCGCTCAAGGACGGCGGCTACCTGTTCCTCGGCAAATCGGAAGCCATCGGCGCGTTTACCGACGCTTTCCCCGTGGTGGACGCGGCGGCGAAGATCTTCACGCACCGCGCGGACATCAAAATCGCCGGGCAAAAGGCGATCCCGTACCTGCAAACGACCTATCTGGACGACGATTTTACCGCCGTGACGGACCAGCGCTACGCGCGTACGCCCAGCCCGGTCGATATCGAGGAAGCCGAGAAGGATTATGTGGACGTTACGTTGCTGGAGCAGTTCATGCCCGCGTGCCTTGTCGTCAATGATAAAAACGATATCGTGCACATCTACGGCGAAAGCGGCAATTACGTGCACCTGCCCGTCGGCAAGTTCTCCAACAGCCTGTTTGACCTCATCACCGACGGCTTGAAGATCCCCGCCTCGACGCTGCTCAAGGAAGCGCGCGAGAAGGGACACAAGGTGCAATACAAGGACATCGCCTTCCGCGGCGAGCGCGAGGACGCGATCATCACTTTGACGGCGCTGCCCATCGCGCGCGGCAACGGCGAGCCCAACACGCTGTTCGCGCTGGTGTTCTCCGAGAAAGCCCAGCGCGGCGAAATGCCCGACGCCGTGGCGTACGATATCGACCGCGTGTCCTCCCAGCGCATCACCGATCTGGAGCAGGAGCTGTCCACCGTGCAGGGCAAGCTCGACCGCAGCATCGCCGAGCAGGAGTGCGTCAACGAGGAATTGCAGGCGGCGAACGAGGAACTGCTGACGGCGAACGAAGAACTGCAAAGCTCGAACGAGGAATTGCAGTCGGTCAATGAAGAACTGTATACCGTCAATTCGGAGTACCAGCAAAAGCTGACCGAACTTGCCGACCTCAACGACGACCTCGCCAACTTCCTCTCGTCCACGCTGACGGGCATCATTTTCGTGGACAACAAAATGAACATCCGCCGGTACACCGATTATGTCACGACGGAGTTCTCCGTCATGGATCACGACATCGGGCGCTCGCTGAAGTTCATCTCCTACCACTTCCCGACGGTGGACATCACCGAGATCTGCGAGAACGTGCTCAAAACGCTGATCCCCGACGAGCGCGAGATCATGACGAGCAAGAAAAAGGCGTTTTTCATGCGCGTCGCGCCGTACCGTTCGACGGAGAACAAAATCCTCGGCTGCGTCATCACGCTCATCGATATCACGACGCAAAAACAGGGGCAGGTGCAGCTGGAAAGCGCCGAAAAGAAGCTGTCGATGGCGCGCGAGGTCGTGGAAGCCAAGAGCGATTACCTCTCGCACATCACGCACGAGATCCGCACGCCGATGGGCGCGCTCATCGGGCTTGCCAAGCTCATCAAGCAGCACGCGGGCGATCAGCAGGCGCTGGGCGACAACATCGAGAAAATGCTCAGCACGGTCGAGTACATGGGCTCTATCGTGTCGGACATTTCCGAAGCGTCGCGCATGGAGCGCGAAACGATGGAATCCGTCAGCGAGCCGTTCGCGCTGCGCGAAGTGATGGACAACGTTTCCTCGCTCGTCGGCGGGCGCGCGCGCGAGGCGGGGCTGGAGTTCGAGGTGTCCATGGCGGACGATTTCATGCCGGTCTACCTCGGCAACAAAACCTCCGTCCAGCAGATTCTCATCAATTTCCTGAACAATTCGATCAAGTATACGCCGATGGGCGGCGCGGTGTCGCTCAAGGCGTTTGAAGAACCGACCCCGGAAAACAGCGCCAAAGCCGCGCTGTGCTTCGTGATCGCCGATACCGGCATCGGCATCAAGAAAGAGTTCCTCTCGCAGCTTTTCGAGCCGTTCAAGCGCGAGAACTCGGGCGACGAAAACGAAGCCTCCAGCATGGGGCTGGGGCTTGCCATCGCGCAAAACCTCATCCGTGCGATGAACGGCTCGGTCGAGGTGGAAAGCGAGGTCGGCAAAGGCTCGACGTTCACCATCCACCTGCTGCTGGATCGCTACGATGCCAACGCCAAGGCGTATGAGCCAGCGCTGGCGGACACGAAAAGCCTGTCGGGGCTGAACATCCTCGTCGCCGAGGACAACTCGCTCAACCGCACGATCCTCTGCGCGCTGCTTGCCAGCGAGGGCATGACGTTTGTGGAGGCCTCAGACGGCGAGGCGGCGGTCAAGGCGTTCGAGGAAGCGCCGGAAAAGACGTTCGACTGCATCCTGATGGACATGCGCATGCCCAAGCTCGACGGCATCCGCGCCACCGCGATCATTCGCGAATCGGGCAAGGCGGACGCCAAGACCATCCCCATCATCGGCGTTTCGGCAAACGGTTTCGCGGACGACGTGAAGAAAGCCATGCTCGCCGGCATCAACGAATACACCACCAAGCCAGTGGACAAGGAACGGCTGTTCACCTCCATGCGTAAGATGATTAAGCGGGAGCAGTAACCGCCAAGAACATGCGTGTACAGAGGGGGCAGCTTCATGCTCAGAAAGGTGCTCGTCGTCGAGGACAGCCCGGTTAATCGTAAAGTGCTCCACGGCATTCTTCGCAGAGAGTACGATGTGTTCGAGGCGGAAAACGGCAAGGAAGCGCTGGAGATCCTGCACAGAAAACATAAGCTCATCTCCGCCGTCATATTGGACATCGCCATGCCCGTGATGGACGGCTACGAGGTGCTAAAATGCATGCGCGAAAACGCCGTGCTCTCGCAGATCCCCGTGATCGTCGCCACCGCGATGTCCGAGGAGAACGCCGAGGAGCGCGCGCTCGCGCTCGGCGCGAACGATTTCATCACCAAGCCGTACAACAGCGTGCTGCTGATGCACTGCCTGCGCAACACCATCAACCTGCGCGAGACCGCCTCCATCGTCAACGCCGTGCAGCGCGACAAGCTCACGGGGCTGTACAACCGCGAGGCGTTCTTTGGCAAGGTCGAAAGCCTGCTGGCGGAGCGCGAGCCCGGGCATTTCGTCATGACGTGCTTCGACATCGACAACTTCAAGGTCATCAACGACCAATACGGCGCGGACGAGGGCGACCGTATCCTGCGGCACGTCGGCAAGTGCATGAAGGAGTGCTTCGGCGGCATCGGCGGCATCGCCAGCCGCATCTCGGCGGACAATTTCGCCGCGCTCTACCCGGCGGGCGAGCGCGAGATACAAATGGTCGACCAGATGCGCGAGGACATGTTCGTGCCGCTGAACCTGCGCACGGTCGTCACTTGCAGCGTCGGCAGGTATGTTGTGAGCGATCTGTCGCTTTCGGCAAGCGCGGTGTACGATAGGGCGTACCTCGCCAAGCAGTCCGTCAAAGGGCGGTACGACCAACACATCGCCTATTTTAACGAATCCATGCGCGACAAGCTCATCGCCGATCAGGAGATCATCGGCGACATGGACGCCGCGCTGTCCGGGCAGTTTGAAATCTGGCTGCAGCCCCAGCTCAACCACGCCACGGGCGCGCTCGTGGGCGCGGAGGCGCTGGTGCGCTGGCGGCACCCGACCAAGGGGCTGATACCGCCCGCCAAGTTCATCCCGGTGTTCGAGCAAAACGGCTTCATCTACGAGATGGACAAGAACATCTGGACGCTCGCCTGCGCGCTTTTGCGCCGTTGGCTGGACGAGGGGCGCGAGCCGCTACCGCTGTCGGTCAATATCTCCCGGTATGACATTTTTAAGCCGGACTTTTTCCAGACGCTGACGGGCATGCTCGAGCGCTATCGGCTGTCGCCCGAACTTTTGCGGCTGGAGATCACGGAGTCCGCGTTCGCCAAGTCCGCCGAGCCCATCATCGCGATGGTGCGGCAGCTCATCGAATACGGGTTCACCATCGAGA
>CAZEIC010000073.1:5778-14194 GCA_964512175.1 uncultured Oscillospiraceae bacterium
TCGACGATTTCGGCTCGGGGTATTCCTCGCTCAACACGCTCAAGGACGTGCCCGCCACCGTGCTCAAGCTCGACATGAAGTTCTTCGACGCGACGGGCGACACGCGGCGCGGCGGCAACATCGTGGAATCGGTCGTGCGCATGGCGAAGTGGCTGGGCATGGCGACCATCGCCGAGGGCGTGGAGGACAGGGATCAGGCGGATTACCTCAAGAGCATCGGCTGTAACTACATCCAAGGGTATCTGTACTTCAAGCCCATGCCGATTCCGGAGTTTGAACAGCTCGCCGCGCGCTTTGACAAAGAGGGCAGCCTGCTTGCGCTCAAAACGGTCGAGAACCTCGACAACAACGCCTTCTGGGACCCGAAATCCATGGACACGCTCATCTTCAACAGCTATGTCGGCGGCGCGTGCATTTTCGAGTACCACAACGGCGATATCGAGCTTTTGCGCGCCAACGACCAGTATGTGCAGATGATCGGCGCCGCCGGCTTGCGCATCGAGGACGCGATGCGGCTGGACTGGGCGGAGCACCTTGAGGAGAGCGATCGCGACGCGATCAAGAACGCGATGGATCTGTCGCTCGAAACGGGCGAGTCGGTCACGGGCGAGTATGTGTTCCTCGATTTGCCGGGATGCCCGAAGGAGACGTACCTGCGCGCCACCATGCGCGTCATCGCCTCGTCGGGCGACCATATGCTCGTCTACTGCACGAACGAGAACACCACGCCCCAGCGGCAGGCGGAGAAAAAGGAGCACGAGACCGCCGAGCATTTGAGCGCCATCATGCGCAACATCACGGGCGGCGTGACCGCGTCTGTCCTGCGGGACGGCGCGATGCGCCTGATTTTCGCCAACGAGCAGTTCTATGAGCAGCGCGGGTATACGCGCGCGCAGTATGAGCGCGAGGTCGGCGACCCGCAGGAGACCGTGTATCCCGAGGATCGGGCGCGCATCCGCGAGCTGTCGCTGACCGCGAGCCAGACCTGCCTGCCCTACTCGGCGGTGTACCGCGTCGTCCGCCGCAACGGCGAGGTGCGCTGGCTGCAAAAGAACGTGTCCATCACCTCCTTCGCCAGCGAGGAAGAGCCCGTGCACCTTTCGGTGTCCAACGATATCACCGAGCAGAAGGAAGCGCAGCAGACGCTCATGGAGACGGACGACCAGCTTCGCTTCCTGAACACCATCGCGCATGAACTGCTTGCCCAGCCGGACAGCGATATCGGGCTGCAAAGCGTGCTGGAAAAGCTGCTTTCCTACTTCCGGGGCGAGCGCGCGTACATTTTCGAGCTAGACCCGGGCGAGGACACCGTCAGCAACACCTACGAAGTCTGTAAGGAGGGCGTGACCCCGCAAAAGGACAGCCTGCAGCGCCTCCCCGTGGAGATGTGTCAGTTCTGGATACGCTCTTTCGACGACAAGAGCTATATCGACGTCCCCGACGTGGACACGCTGGACGACAGCCGCGCCGAAGAAAAGGAAGTGCTGCGCGCGCAGGGCATCCGCTCGCTGATCGCCGTGCCGCTCGAGCGCGACGGTAAGCTCATCGGCTTTATCGGCGTGGACGACCCGAGCCGCCAGCACGCGCGCGTCGACAGGCTGATGGCGCTGGGCGATTATATCGCCGTGATGCTCACGCACCGCGACCTTGACCGCAAGATCCTCAATGACAACGAAACGCTGCTCTCTTTGATGAACGACACGCCCGGCGGCTTCGTGCGCATGCGCGTGCGCCCGGACGGCGCGATCGTGCCGATTTACTTTAACCAAGGGTTTCAGACGCTCGTCGGCATGAACAACGACGAGCTGATGGCGCTGTACGGCGAGGACGCGATGGCGGGCGTGCATCCCGACGACCTTGCGGTGGTCTACGCCGCCGTCGCCGGCATGCGCAAAAGCGGCGAGGCGCATTCCTCGGCGTACCGGCTGCGGCACGGCGCGGGCGGGTATGTCCGCGTGATGTTCTTTGGCAGAATGAAAAAGAGCGCCTCGGGCGAGGAATTCCTCAATATCTACTATACGGACGCCGCGCGGGACGATATCGCCGTGCTGGTCGGCGCGGAAAACCAAGCGGATCAGCGCGTGAAGCTGCTGACCGACAGCATCCCCGGGGGGCTTGCGACTTACCTGTGCACCCCGGACAAAATCAGCGTCCAATACTTTAACGACGGCTTCTGCAGGCTGTTCGGGTTCGACCGCGCGGGCTTCTTCCAGCAAAGCAGCGTCGATCCGCGCGTCGTGGTGTTCGAACAGGATCTGCCGCTGCTCATGCGGCAGGTGCGCGCGCTCATCGAGCGCGGCGATCCGATCGACTGCGTATACCGCGTGCACACCAAGGACGGCGGCTATAAGTGGATCGAGCACAAGGCGGTCGCCGCGGGCAAGACGGACGGCGGCGTGCTCGTCAACGCCGTGCTGCTGGACGTGACGCGGCAGCACGAGGCGACCGAGCGCCTGCGCATCAGCGAGGAGGAGCACCGCCTCGCCGTCGCGCAAAGCGGCAACATCATCTGCCGCTACAGCGTCGCCGACAAGACGATGCACATGTCCCGCGAAACGGCGGACACGCTGTCGCTGCCCGAGCAGATCATCGACGTGCCCTACGGTCCCGTGCGGCTGGGCATGATATCGCGCGAGAACGAGCAGGCGTACATCGACTTCTTCGAGAGCATCGACCGCGGCGAAAAGACGGGCACGATGGTGTTCAGCCACCTGATGACGGGCGTTTGGCGCTGGATGGAAGCGCATTTTTCGACCATCTTCGCGGACGACGGCAAGCCCGTTTCCGCCGTAATCACCTTCTATGACGTTACCGAGCGGCTCTGGAAAGAAGCGGTATACAACAAATGGCAGCAGTCCATGCAGGAAAAAGACCCCGGCTCGTACACGCTGTTTCGCAGCAACCTCAGCAAAAGCGCCTCCTTTGACACCATGGAGGGCAAGCTGCTCTGGGCGGATTTCGGCGCCGACACCGACAGCTTCAACGGGCGCACGCGCGAGTACGCCGATCAATGCGTGTTCGAGAGCGACCGCGAGGAATATGTCGCGCTGCTCAATTCCGATACGCTGCTTGCCAACTACTACCGCGGCAAGCGCAACTATGTCATGGAATACCGCGAAAAGCTGCAAAGCGGCGGCGTGCGCTGGCTGCGGCTGACGGTCGATCTGGTGGAATACCCCAACTCGACCGAGGTCGAGGCGTATTTGATGTATGAGAACATCGACGACAGCAAGCGCGCCGAGCTTTTGACCATCGAGCGCGCGGAGATGGACCCGCTGACGTGCGTGCTCAACCGCGCGACGTTCGCCGCCCGCGCGGACCGCATCCTGCGCGATTCGCGTCCCGACGAACGGCACGCCTTCCTGATGATCGATATCGACAGCTTCAAAATGGTCAACGACGTGTTCGGGCACGCGGCGGGCGATCAGGCGCTGGTGGACACCGCCGCCGCCATCCGCGCGGCGCTCCGGCGCGAGGATTTGGTCGGCAGGCTGGGCGGGGACGAGTTCGTGGCGTTCCTGCGCGACATTCCCAACGACGCGGTCGCCGCGACGAAAGCACGCAGTATCTGCGCGAACATGCGCAAGGCGCTCAGCCTCGAGGTGCAGATTTCAGGCAGCATCGGCATCGTCGTCTCCCCGCGCGACGGCGCGGATTTCCAGACGCTGTACCAAAAGGCCGACGCAGCGCTCTACCACGTCAAAGGCTCGGGCAAGGACAATTTCGCCTTCTACGGCGAGGACATGCGCGACGAGCACCTCAAGCCCGAGGGCGAGCCGGCGGGCGACGCGCGCGCGCCGCACGTCGAGAAAAAGCGGCGTATGCTCATCGTGGACGACAGCGTGATCGACCACGCCATGCTTGCCAACATTTTCGACGATGAATTCATCATCGAGCGCGCCAAGGACGGAAGCAACGCGCTGATTCGCCTCAGGCACTACGGCACGGCGATCTCGGTCGTGCTGCTCGACCTGTTCATGCCGGGCATGAACGGCTTCGAGGTGCTGGAAAAGATGCAGGCGGCCGCCGAGCTGCAGGCGATCCCGGTCATCGTCGTCAGCGGCGATGACAACCGCGAAACCAGCCTGCGCGCCATCCGCGCCGGGGCGACGGACTTTGTCACCAAGCCCGTGGACGCGGAACTGCTGCGCATCCGCGTACAGTCCGCCATCAGCAAGGCGGAGAACGAGCGCCTGCGCGCGCAGAACAGCTTTCTGGAGATGCAAAGGGACGAACTGGCGAAGTTCCGAACGGTGCTCGCGCACACAGGGACGGCGCTGCTGGAGTACGACTGGGTCAAGGGCGCGTTCTCCTACGACGCTTCCATGTCCGCGCACATCGACGGCATTTGGGACAAGCGCACGCTCTGGCGCATCCTGCTGTCCGACATGGTCGCCGATGTGTCGACCGTCCGAAGAATGCAGGAGTTCGTGCATTCCGTCGCGGACGACCGAAAGACGCAGTCTGGCAGCATCATCGTGCCGCTGCGCACGCCGTCGCGCGAGACGCGTCAGTTCCGCATGAACGTATACAAAGAATCCGACGCTTTCCAGCTGACCAACCGCTTGGTCATCACCTTCAACGACGTCGAAGACGGCGGGCAGGCGACGGATACCGAAACGATATAATGAAAGCGCGGGCGCGCGGGGCGTTCGCGGGAGGCTTTCTGTATGGCAAGGACGCTGCTGGTCGTGGACGACGTCAGCATCAACCGGGAAATTCTGCGCAACATCCTCAAGCGCGAGTATGACGTGATCGAGGCGGCGGACGGCGACGAAGCCCTCGCCGCCATGCGCGCGCACCATAAAACGCTCTCCGCCGTGCTGCTGGACTTGACGATGCCCGTCATGAACGGGTTCGAGGTGCTCTCGCACATCCGCGAGGACGCAGACCTTCGCCTGATTCCCGTCATCGTCACGACCGGCGCGACCGAGGAAGGCTCCGAGGTGCGCGCGCTGTCGCTGGGCGCGAACGATTATGTCACCAAGCCGTACAACGCCACGATCATCCTCCAGCGCATCCGCAACACCATCAACCTGCGCGAGACGGCGGCGGCGGTCAACGCCCTGCGCCGCGACAAGCTGACGGGGCTGTACAACCGCGAGGCGTTTTTCGAGCGCGTCGAGGAAATGATTGCCGAGCACCCGCCGGGAAATTATACGATGTCCTCGCTGGACATCGGCAGTTTCAAGGTCATCAACGACCAATACGGCACGGAGATGGGCGACGAGGTGCTCCGGCACGTCGCGCGCTGCATCGACCGCTGGGCGTCGCCGGTGGGCGGCGTATGCTGCCGCGTCATGGCGGACAGCTTCGCGCTGCTGTTTCCCACGTCGCTGCTCGCCAGCCTGAACGCCGTCGAGGCGACGCACGCCGAGATCGCCGCGCCCGCGTGCATCGGGCGCGCGCTCCGTATCCGCATCGGGCGGTGCGTGGCGGAGGATCTCACGCTTTCGGCGAGCGCGCTGTACGACCGCGCGACCATCGCCGAACTGTCCGTCAAAGACAAGTATGACGCATACATCGCCTATTACGTCGAATCCATGCGCATGCGCATCCTGCGCGAGCAGGAGATCGTCAACGAAATGCACGGCGCGCTGCGGGACGGTCAGTTCGAGGTCTGGTTTCAGCCGCAGTTCAACCACGCATCCGGCGCGCTGGTGGGCGCGGAGGCGCTGGTGCGCTGGCGGCATCCCGGGAAAGGGCTGGTGTCCCCGGGCGATTTTATCCCGGTGTTCGAGCGCAACGGCTTCATATACGAGCTGGATAAGTACGTGTGGGCGCGCGCGTGCGCGTTTCTGCGCGCCGCGCTGGACGCGGGGGAAACGCCGCTGCCGGTGTCGGTGAACATTTCGCGGCACGACCTGTTCCGCGAGGACATCGTGGAGACGCTGTCGCAGACGGTCGAGCGGTACGCGCTGCCCGTCGAGCTTCTGCGCTGCGAGATCACGGAGTCCGCGTTCGCCGCCAATACCGAACGGGTCATCAGCGTGGTGGACGCGCTGATTGCCAAGGGCTTCACCATCGAGATCGACGATTTCGGCTCGGGGTATTCCTCGCTCAACACGCTCAAGGACGTGCCCGCGAGCATCCTCAAGCTGGACATGCGCTTTCTGGAGGGCGGCAGGAACAACTCGCGCGGCGGCAACATCATCGAATCGGTCGTGCGCATGGCGAAGTGGCTGAACATGCCGGTGATCGCCGAGGGCGTGGAGACCGTCGAACAGGCGAACTTCCTCAAGTCCATCGGCTGTTATTACATTCAAGGCTATCTGTACGCGCGCCCCATGCCGCAGGACGAATACGAGCGCTACATCAAGGGCTATTCCGCCGAGCGCGAGATGCTGCGGCTGGAAACGATGGTGAATTTGGACAACAACGCCTTCTGGGACCCGAATTCCATGGAAACGCTGATCTTCAACAGCTACGTCGGCGGCGCGTGCATCTTTGAATACGCGAACGGGCGCACCGAGCTTTTGCGCGTCAACGACAACTACGCGCGCGAGATCGGCTTGCCGGAGGGCGGCGTTTCGCTTGCGCAAAGGCTGGATTTGGCGGAGCACATGGACGCCGAAAACCTGTGCATTTTGGATGAGAACATCCGCCGCGCCATCGAGACGGGCGCGGAAGCCTGCTGCGAGGTCAGGCTGACGGGCTTGCGCGAGGGCGGCGAGGATGCCTACATCCGCGCCGCCGTGCGCCTGATTGCCAAAGCCGGCTCGCGCTGCCTTTTGTACGCCTCGGTGCTGAACATGACGGCGCTGCGCCAGTCCCAGCGCAAGGAGCGCGAAGCGTCGGAGCAGATGACGACCATGATGAACGACACCCCGGGCGGGTTCGCGCGCATCCGCATCTTCGAGGACGGCTCGGCGAAAATGGTGTATGTCAACGAGGGCTTTTGCCGCATGGTCGGCGCGAGCAAGGATAAAATCATGGCGATGTACGGCGTCGGCTCGTCCGGCGAATACAGGCTGGAGGAGCTTCCCGTCGCGCGCGAGGCATACCGCGAAATGGCTTCGGGCAGCGACTGGCTGCAGCTTCGTCATAAGCTCCAGCTTGGCGACCGGGGGCTGTCCGTGACGGTGTACGGGCACGTCTCGCGCACCGAATCGGGCGACGTTTTCCTCAACACCTATTTATCGGACGAGAGCCGATCCTATGGATATCAGCGCCGCGCGCGGCAAAACACGAAAGGAGACGACACATGAAAGCAGAAAGCAGTACTGCCGACTACACCTATATCGTAGGCATCGGCGCTTCGGCGGGAGGGCTCGAGGCGCTGCAGAAGCTCCTGACGGCGCTGCCCGCCAATACGGGATTTCCGTATATCATCGTGCAGCATCTGTCGCCTGACTATAAGAGCCTTTTGAGCGAGATCCTTGGCAAATACACCGATATGCCGGTGGTGCAGGCGGAGGACGGCGTGCAGGTGCAGCCCGACCATGTGTATGTCATCCAGCCCGGCAAGAACATGCGCATCCAAAACGGCAAGCTGCTGATGACCGCGCAGCGCCCCAAGGAGCTGAACCTGCCCATCGACATCTTTTTCCGTTCGCTCGCCGAGGAGTTCGGCGCGCGCGCCATCGCCATCGTGCTCTCGGGCACTGGCTCGGACGGCACCAACGGCGTGAAGGCCATCAAGGAAAACGACGGTATGATCATCGTGCAGGATTTGGAGTCCTCCAAGTTCGACGGTATGCCGCGCAGCGCGCTGCGCACGGGGCTGGTGGACGCGCAGATATCGCCCGAGGAAATCGCCATGGAATTGCGGCACATCGCGGGCGCGTACAGCGCGCGTCCGGTCGTCAAGACCGAGCAGGAAATCGACGCCGACTTGATGAAGAAGGTCTACTTGATTCTCAAAAAGGTCAGCAACGTCAATTTCACGCATTATAAGCAGACGACCATCCTGCGCCGTATGGAGCGCCGCATGATGCTCACGCACAAGGACGAGCTGTCCGATTACGTCGATTTCCTGTATGAATCGCCCGAGGAAGTGCGCATCCTGTCGCGCGAGGTGCTCATCGGCGTGACGAGTTTCTTCCGCGACGCGGAGTTTTTCCAGAGCCTGAAAGAAAAGGCGATCCCGCAGATCATCGGGCGTTCTACGGCGGACGAGCCGATTCGCGCGTGGGTCGCGGGCTGCTCGACGGGCGAGGAAGCGTACTCCATCGCCATGCTCTTTTCCGAGGTCATGGAGGCGCTCAAAATCAAGCGCGAGGTCAAAATCTTCGCGACCGATCTGGACGTGGACGCGATCAATACCGCCGGCAAGGGCGTGTATGGCGACAACATCGTGGACGCGGTGTCCACCGCGCGTTTGAGCCGCTTCTTCACGCGCCGGAACAACACCTACACCATCAACCGCGACATCCGTAAGATGATCGTCTTCTCCCCGCACAACGTCTTTCAAGAC
>CAZEIC010000074.1:0-14176 GCA_964512175.1 uncultured Oscillospiraceae bacterium
GCGCGACGTGGGCGGGCGAGGGCGGCGGCGTGCTGCTCAACCAGTGCCCGCACAATCTGGACTTGATCCAGTGGATTTGCGGCATGCCGACCCGCGTGCAGGCGTTCTGCCACGAGGGCAAATGGCACGATATCGAGGTCGAGGACGACGTGACGGCGTACCTGGAATACGCCAACGGCGCGACGGGCGTGTTCGTCACCACGACGGGCGACCAGCCGGGCACGAACCGCTTCGAAGTGACGGGCGAAATGGGCAAGCTCGTGTGCGAAAACGGCAAATTGATGTTCCATAAATTGCCAAAGAGCGAGCGCGAGTTTTGCTTGGAAGCAAAAGGCGGGTTTGACACCATGCCTTGCGAGGTCTTTGAAGTGCCGACCGACGGCACGAACGAGCAGCACGTCGGGGTCGTCAACGCCTTCGCGGCGGCGATCCTGCGCGGCGAGCCGCTGGTCGCGCGCGGCACGGAGGGCATTTCCGGGTTGACGCTCTCCAACGCTATGCACCTGTCGAGCTGGCTGGGCAAGCCCGTGGACATCCCGTTTGACGAGGACCTGTTCCTGTCGCTGCTCGACGAGCGCCGCGCGCATTCGCGGCTTAAGGAAGACAAGGCGATCTATTTCACGACGGAAGGCAGCTACTGAGCGAACATGAACGAGATACAATGCGCCGTCGTGGGCTGCGGGAGCATCGCGAAGGTGCACGCGGCGGCGCTGCAAAAAACGCCCGGCGCGCGCATGGTCGCGTGCGCGGATATCAAATTGGAGCGCGCCGAAGCGCTCGCGTCGCAATACGGCGCGAAGGCGTACGCCAGTCTGGAAAGCATGCTGGATAGCGAGGATATACAAGCGCTGCATATCTGCACGCCGCACTATTTACACGAGCGTATGGCGAAGGCCGCCGCGGCGCGCGGGCTGTCGGTCTTCTGCGAGAAGCCGCCAGCCATCTCGCGCGCACAGTGGGAAAGCATGCGCGACACCGCGCGAAAAACGCGCGTCGGCGTGTGCTTCCAGAACCGCTATAACCCGTGCGTCATGCGCGCCAAGGAACTGATTGCGTCGGGCGACGCGGGGCGCGTGCTGGGCGCGCGCGCGTTCGTTACGTGGAAGCGCGAAGCGCCGTATTACACGGAGTCCGGCTGGCGCGGCGCGTGGGAAACCGAGGGCGGCGGCGCGCTGATGAATCAATCTGTGCACACGCTGGATTTGCTGTGCCATCTGCTGGGCAAGCCCGCCGCTGTCGAGGCGAGCATGCGCAATCACCACCTCAAAGGCGTGATCGAGGTGGAAGACACGGTCGAGGCGTATATCCGGTTTGGCAGCGCGCCCGCGCTGTTTTACGCCACGACCGCCTATTGCGACGACGCGCCGGTGTATGTGGAAATCGTCTGCGAAAACATGACGCTCGCGCTGACTGGCATGGCGTTGACGATTCGTCACAAGGACGGGCGCGAGGAACGCCCGACGTTCGCGCAGGAAGAAGCGCTCGGCAAGGGCTACTGGGGCAACGGGCATGTGCCGTGCATCCGCGCTTTTTATCAGAGCATCCGCGATGACGCGCCCGCGCCGCTTGGGGTCGCGGACGTTGCGGAGACGATGGAATTGTTGTTGGAGATATACGCAAGTACGGAGAGAACGTAGGGGCGGGGCTCTGCTCCGCCCGCACAGGGAATAGGAAACGTAGGGGCGGGGCTCTGCTCCGCCCGCACATGGAATAAGGGAGCGTAGGGGCGGGGCTCTGCTCCGCCCGTATATGGAATAGGAAACGTAGGGGCGGAGCTCTGCTCCGCCCGCATATGGAACGAATTACAACGGAGGAAAAATGATTTGTCCTCCGTTGTTTTTTTATTTCATATTGTACCCACGGGCGGAGCAGAGCCCCGCCCCTACGTCTCCTTCGCCTCGTTCAAGGCGTAACGTATTTCCGCATATGTAGCAGCGCGTTCTTCTCCAGCCGCGACACCTGCGCCTGCGAGATGCCGATTTCCCCGGCGACCTCCATTTGCGTGCGCCCCTCATAGAAGCGAAGTTGCAATATCATCTTTTCGCGGTCGCTGAGCCTGCGCAGCGCCTCGCGTACGGCGATGGTCTCCAGCCATTGCGAATCCTGATGCTTTTCGTCCTTCACCTGGTCGATGATGTACACCGCGTCGCCGCCGTCTGAGTACATCGGCTCAAACAGCGATACCGGGTCTTGGATCGCTTCCAGCGCGAACACCACGTCCTCGCGCGGCACGGACAGGTCGCCCGCGATCTCGTCGACCGACGGCTCGCGCCCGAGCGAGGCGGTGAGCCTGTCGTGCGCCTGCAGCGATTTATACGCTGTATCGCGCAGCGAGCGCGACACGCGGATGGGGTTGTTGTCGCGCAGGTAGCGCCGGATCTCGCCGATGATCATCGGCACGGCGTAGGTCGAGAACCGCACGTTCTGCGACACGTCGAAGTTGTCCAGCGCCTTGATGAGCCCGATGCAGCCCACCTGAAACAAATCGTCCACGCTGTCGGTGCGGTGCGAAAAGCGCTGCACCACGCTCAAAACCAGCCGCAGATTGCCCTTGATGAACTCCTCTCGCGCCGCGCGGTCGCCGCCGTGTACCAGCGGGAACAGCTCGCGCATGCGCTCATTGGTGAGAACAGGCAGCGTCGCGGTGTCCACCCCGCAGATTTCCACTTTCCCCGTCGCCATGCGCCTGCACCTCCATACTCTCTCAATGAAAGTATGTCGCCGCGCAAGGCGGGTTATGCGATGGCGAATGAAAGTTGGGCGGCGCGCGGACGCTCCTATAAACGAACGGGGCTGCCGTGTGACGCGGCAACCCCGTCCATGCGGGCGACCACAGGTCGCCCCTACGATTGGTTTGATGTGCTGCAATGAATCGCGGTACGTGCGGCGAACCATCCGTTTCCGTTGTTGGGGGCGATGCCTGCATCGCCCCGCCCGTGTGCGCCTTACTCGAAAGGACAAATGGCGTCAATGGTTTCTATTCCCAGCAAATCAATCATTCCATCTTCCATTATGTCGTCCTTTTTTAGCAATTCAAGGAGCTTTTGCGGGGGCGAAACGATGTAAGTCGTGCCTTGCGGCAGCTTGCCGCCGGCTGCGAGATACTCCTTGACGGTGGACACGCCCGCGTCGGTGAGCGCTTGCTGTAATTCCGTACCCGCGAAGGACAAGTGCAGTTCGCTCGATGGCAGCAACATCCCGTCCGGACGATCTGCTGTAAGTCCGTTCATGAAGTCTGCCGAATACGTCTCCGCCCATTGCTCTGTTCCTGCGCTTGCAACTCCTAAAGCTCCGGCGGCGTTGCCAAGCATCATCGACCCTATTATTGTTTCAAACCCTTCGAGGAGAGACACGCCGTAGAAGTACGCCACGGGCGTGCCGTCCGCGCCCAAGACTTGTATGAGCGACGACAGGTTCAGCCCCTCCGCGCCCTGCGTGGGGACGGACTGGTAGCTGAGATACCCGATCACGTCGCTCCCGTCGAATTGGCTCGCGTCGACCTCGTCGCCCCCGATCATCTTCAGCTGCGTATACACGGTCGCGCCCGTCGCGTCCGCGCCAGGCGAGCCGTCCGCATCGAGTCCCAAATTCTTCGCTACCTGCTGCCAGCCGCCGCTCCAATGGTCGGTGGCGACGTCATTGTGGATGGTCGTGCCGTCCGAAAGCAGCACGCCGTTCGCGCTCGTCTGCTTATTGAGGAATCCTTCAAAATCGCTGCTCACCCCCTCGCTCGTGCCGACATACACCGCCGTGTCGCCGCTCAAATCGCCTACGAGCAGCACCTCCTGTTGGTTCGTTTTCGGGTTGACGGACGTGAGACAGATAGGCGCGGTCTTGCCATATCCGCTCTGCACGAGAATGTGCGCGGGCGTTTCGCTTTTGCCGCCGGAGAGGATCAGCAGCGCGATGCCGTTTGCGCCCTGCGCGCCGGTCACGGTGTATGTGTCGTATTGCAGCGGCACGCCCCCCGTGCGCTCCACCCGTACCGCCGTCGCGCTCGCGACGGTCTCGCCGTCCAGCAGCAAGCCGCCGATCGCTGGCGCGACGTTAACGCCCGTCGTTTCCAGCTTGCCAACCGCCGAGATGACGCTGTACCCGCATCTGCATTTCCCGGTCGTCTCGTTGACGGAGTGCGCCTGTTCCTCGGTATGCGTTTCGGTCGACAGCGCTGTGCTGCAGATATCGCATGACTCGATGATATCGTACGAATATATGTGATGGTCGCTCCCGCCTTCGGTGGATATCTGGAAGGATTGATTGGCAATGCCTTCCGACAGGCTCTCGTGCTGGCAAATATAAGCGCAGTACTCACAACGAACGCTTAACAATCTTCCATATTGCCTCAGATAGCTCCAAGTATGCGCCTCCGTCTTAGACGAACCATCCGTTTGCGACAGCGCTTCGCCGCACAGCCCGCACGATATGACATCGGTGGTGGTTTTGATATGCCCTTTCGCCGAATCGGGCGGCGCGATGGAGTAAAACACGGGTACAATAGTTGTCATGCGGTTTGCCTCGGGGTGCGGGCACGGATACCCGCACGCGCACGCGCCGTCCGTGAAGGTATGCGCTTCCGTGCCCATGGTTGTTTCTTCGGAATCGATGTATGCCGTGCAAATGCCGCACCGCTCCATAGAACTGATATGCACGAGCGTGTGCGTGCTCGCCTCGTTGCCCTCGGTCGGCAAGAGAACGTCGTAATCCCCTGTGACGGTTCTGCTTCCCTCGGGGTGCGGGCACGTGTACCCGCACACGCACACGCTTTCTGTAAACGTATGCGCCTCCGCCAAGTCCACGACCGTTTCATCGGTACTGCGGAGCAGCCCGCACGCGCCGCA
Organism: uncultured Oscillospiraceae bacterium; assembly: GCA_964512175.1. Classification (GTDB taxonomy): domain Bacteria; phylum Bacillota; class Clostridia; order Christensenellales; family Aristaeellaceae; genus CAZEIC01. The sequence continues at coordinate 4,839 of CAZEIC010000074.1, forward strand.
ATAGACCTTAAAATTCACGCGCATGTGCGTATGCGTATTCGCCCTGTCGCTCGCGTTCTGGATGTATGCGTCCTCGTTCACCGGCTCTTGCCTGAACAGCCCTTCGGGGTGCTGGCAAACATACGAGCAGTCGCCGCATACGCCGTTCGTGAACGCGTGCGCTTCCGCGCCCATGTTCGCCTCATCGGATTCGATGTATACCTTGCAAACGCCGCACTGTACCAGAGAATTGATATGCACGCGCGTGTGCGTGCTCGCCTCGCTGCCCTCGGTCGGCGTGAGAACGTCGTAGTTTCCCGTGGTGGTCTTGCTTGCCTCGGGGTGCAGGCATCTATACCCGCACACGCATACGCCGTCCGTGAACGCGTGCTGCTCTGGGGCTTCGATCACGTCGTCGCCCGGGTCCAACATAGTTCCGCATTCGCCGCAGACGGTGAGGGTGTTGAAATGAGTTTTCTTGTGGCAATTTGTCGGATCGTCGCTATCTGGGAAGTATCGATACACGTCATACTGTACGTCCTTTTTTTCTGCGGGGTGCGGACACGTCGCCGGGTCTGTCGCCAGCGCGGGCGGCGCGAGCGTCAGCAGCAGCGCCAGCAGCAGCGGGAGTATCGCCCAAAACCGGGATTTTCCGTTCGTCATGGTGTCGCCTCCTCTTAATTATCGGACGGATTCGTCCATCTTTTCTACCGTGTGCAGGGAATCCCAGATGGCTTGCAGCGCGGGCAGGTTTGCATTGACGTTTGAGAAAAATGCCTTCAAAGCAGTTATGGCATCATCCCATTCTCTATTTTGGAACGCATCCATAATGATTGCATCCCGCAGGTCGTCGCTACCCTCGGCTATCGCCCATGCGAGCGTGAGCTGCCACTGCCCCTCGCCGCCCTCTTTGACAGGCTCGAACAGGAACTGTATTTGCCCTTTCGGCAGCACGGCTTCGAGTATGTGCCCTGTATACGTCGTTTGCCCGCCTTCCGTTTTGGCGGTATGATACAGCAGCGCGCCGTCTACCGCTTCCAGCGCGGGCTTGTAGCCTGCTTGCGCGGCGCGCGGGTCGTCCGTGAGCGACACGCTTCCCGAAAGATCGCCCGCGAGCGTGACGACCGCGGGCGCGGAAGCGTCCGTCAGCGCGGCGAGCCGCTGCTCGCCGTCCGCGCGGTAGTAGACTTGCCCCGCCGCCTGTGGCAGATCGACCTTCACCACGCCCAGCCGCGGCTCGCCGAGAAAGCGCACGACCGACACGTTGGAAGGCCCGGTTTCCGCGTTGTCCTGTTCTTTCTGCCTAATTTCCAGCAGCTTTCTTAAAACTTCTTCGTCCGTGAAGGTCGGGAGCGGACCGCCCGGGAACGTGGTGTCAAAGAGCGAAGCGGTCGAGAACGAGCTTTTGATATGCCCGCACCTGCATCTTCCCGCATCATTATACGAGTGGTGCAATTTTCTCTCAATTTTCCGTTCGCCGCCGAAGGTCAGCTCGCAATCCGGGCACCACTTGGCAGCGAAGTCGTAATGATATTCATGATAAACAGCGTCTATCTTCATGTACGTCTGCCCGGAGATTTGCACCGTTTCCAACGTGCCCGCGTGCGGGCATACATAGCCGCACGCCTCGCAGGCGTATGTGTCGGCGTTAAATTTCTCGTGCGTGCAGGCGGCGGGAAGCTGGTAGCCGCAGACGCACTTGCCGGCCGCGTCATACGCGTGCGCCGCCGACGCCTGCGTTAGCGTTCCCGCGTCCAGCACGCGCTTGCAGAGCGCCGTGCAGCGCGATACGCCCGCCGTATAGGCGACGGTGTGCGTAGCGCCGTTCTTGTCGTCGGCGTATGCGTGCCCCTCGTCGGCGGTTGCCGCGCTCGCGTGCTTACACGTCGCGGGGCACAGCGTACACCGGGACAGCGCCGGGTCGGCATGGTCGAACGCGTGCAGGCACTGGTAGCCGCACGGCGCGCAGAGCCCGTCCTCGCCGAAGGCGTGGGCTTCCTCGTAGGATACATCTTTCGCAAAGGGTTTTCCGCACGCGTCGCATAGCTCGTTGGTGTAGCGGACGGTGTGATAGCGCGCCGCGTCGCTCGATGTTTGGGAATACGTCGCGCCGGCGTAATCGGGGCTCAACGAGCTGTGCGGGCATTCATAGGAACAAACCGTGCATTCGCCGTTATCGTCGAAGGCGTGCGGGTACGATTCATCGCAACGCGTACAGTTATGCGCCGTGCTCGGAAAACTGTAGACGAAAACGTGCGCTCTTCGAGGATCGTCATCAGCGAGGCTTCTGGTTTCGCCCCCAATGCGTGCCGAACAGTATTTGCATGTGATTTATATGTCGACGGTCGCATCGTGTTTTTGCGCGTTGTTTGCGCCCGTGGACTTCAGAGAGCCGGCTTTTTCTTCTTCCGTCTTTTCGCTGTGCGTGCACTCGTGCGTGCAGGCGGTACACTTGGATGCGTCGTTGTAGAGGTGCGCGCTGCCGGTCACGGTACACGTACTGTCGTCTTCCGCCGCCAGCGCGGGCAGCGCGAGCGCGCACAGCAGCAGCGCGAGCAATAGAACGAGCGTCTTTTTGAGGTTCATCATGGTCGCCTCCTTGTATAATGATAGAATGGTATACGGATGTTAGGTGTGGAAAAACGATTGCGTGTGTTTCCATTATATAGATATGTACGCGGATTGTCAAACAATAGCGCATATAAAAACCCCGCACGGCGCGATGCTATGCGGGGTTGTCGGTATGCTTGCGCGTTACGCGGCGGGCTTTTCTTCCACGGCGGTCTCCAGCATCGTCATGCGGCCGTCGATTTGCGTGTCCACCACGCCCAGCGTCTTGATGTATTCGATGAAGATTTCATCCAGCGTGCCAAGCTCGAGCAGCTTTTTGCATTCATTGAGCGCGTAGCCGTCGCCGCCCGCCGCGATGAAGTCGTTCGTCGCGAGCGTGTACACGGTTTCGTCCTCCACCGGCTTGCCGCCGATTTCCATGCTCACCACGCGGCTGCCCGCTTCCTTGGCGGGGTCAAACACGACCTTGCCGCCCGCGATCTGCGGGAAGCTGCCGCTGGCCTCGGGGTACAGGCGCAGACCGTGCTCCATCGCCGCTTTGATTTGCGCGCCCGTCGCTTCCAGCACGATGACGGTGTTGCCAAACGGGAACACGTCGACCATGTTCTTGAGCGTGATATCGCCCGCCGGGATGGTCGCGCGGATGCCGCCGCCGTTGGTGAAGGCGAAGTCCGCTTCGGTGTAGGCGAGGATCGCGTCCGCCGCGAGGTCGCCAAGGTTGGTTTCGCTCGTGCGGTTGGTGGCGCGCTCGCCGTCCAAGTCAACGCTCGTCTGCCCGACGACCGCCGCCAGCAGCGTGTCCTGCGCGGCTTTGATATCGTCGATGATCTTTTGCACGTCCGCGTCGGCTTGCACGTCGGCGGTCGCGTCCAGCGGGATGTTCTCGGTGGAGATCACCTGCACGCCGTTTGCGTCAAACGAGAGCACGACCTTGCCGATGTTCTTGAGGTATTCGCCCGCGCTCACGACCGGGGCGTTGCCCTCGACCTGCGCGATATCGGCAAGCTCCGTGTGGCTGTGACCGTCGATGACCAGATCGACGCCCTCGATGGCGGCGAGCACGGCGGAATTGGGCACATACGCCTCGTCCGCGCCCCAGTGGCACAGCACCACGACGGCGTCCACCGTGTCCTTGACCTCGGCGACCGTCTTTTCGACCAGCTCTTCATTGCCGAACGTCAGCATGCCGATGCGGTCGGGGTGGATGGAGGTCTTGATGCTGGGGTTGCAAGCGCCGACGAAGGCGATCTTCTTGCCGCCCGATTCGAGCACGACGTAGGGATTGAAGGCGGGCGAGCCGTCCGCGAGCATCAGCGTGCAGTTGACGAGCGCGAAGTCCATCGTGCCCTCAAGCTCCTTGAGCCTGTCGTAGCCGTAGTTGAAGTCGTGGTTGCCCGGGGTCATCACGTCGTACCCCGCGGCGTTGAGGATGGAAACGATGCTAGCGCCCGTTTCGAGCGTCGCAATCGACATGCCGTGCAGCGTGTCGCCCGCGTCGGCGAGCAGCACGTTCTTGCCGGCTTCCTTCTCGGCGTTGACGATGGCGGCGAGCTTGGCGTAGCCGATCTGGTCGGTCACGCGGGAATGCACGTCGTTGGTGTGGAAGATCGTCACCTCGACGGTTTCACCCATGTTGAACTTGGGCGTGGCGTTCTGGATGGTGTTCTTGGAGGCTTCCAGTTCGGTCTTGACGGTGTCCAGCTCGATTTGCGCGGCGGCAAGCTCGGCGTTCAGCGCGGCGACCTGCGCGGAAGCCGCGGCTGCGCCCGCTTCCAGCTCGGTCACTTTCGCGGCGGTCGCTTCCAGCTCCGCCAGCTTGGCGTTCGCTTCGGTCAGCGCGGTCTGCGCGTCGGCGAGCGCGGCGTTGGCGGTGGCAAGCTCGGCGGTCAGCGTCTCGACGGTCGCTTTGAGCTCGGTGTTCTCGACGGTCAGCGCGGCGGCGGCGGCTTCAGCGTCCGCCTTGCTCTTTTCCAGCTCGGCGATCTTTTTCTCGATCTCGGCTTTCTCGGAAGCGAGGTTCGCGACCGCAAGCTCCGCATCCGCCTTGGCGGCGTTGAGCGCCGCGCTCTCGGCGGTCATGGCTTCCTTCTCGGCGGCGAAGGTCTTCTGCGCCTCGGCAAGCGCTTCTTCCGCCTGCGTCTTGGCGGTCTGCGCGGCTTCCAGCTCGGCTTTCGCGGCGGTCAGCGCTTCGTCGACGGTCGCCTTTTCGGCGGATGTCGCGTCGACCTGCGTCGCCTTCTCGGCGACGGCGGCTTCCAGCTCGGTCACTTTCGCGGCGGCAGTCTCCAGCTCGCTCGCCTTTTCGGCGGCGGCGGCTTCCAGCTCGGCGACCTTTTTGGTCAAAGCGTCAACGTCGGCAAGCACGGCGTCGGCGTTCTTATTCGCCGTCTCGATGTCCGCCTTGGCGACGGTCAATTCCTTGTCCAGTGCCGATTTCTGCGTGCCGAACACGACGGCAAGCACCACGGCGACGAGGGTTACGACCAGCAGCAGTGTCACTAGCTTTTTCATGGCAGTCCTCTCCTTGTGTTGAAAGCCGGACGGCTTTCAAGTAGTTTCCGGCACCGCCGGATGGAAAACTCCAATACTCCGAATTGGTTCTATTCGACGGCGTGCCCGGCATTCCTCCCTGACCGGGAATAAAATTGCCAATTTCGGGGAATCGTGTACAGGATGTGAAAGGCGGGTGTACTTTATTATGGACAAAGACAGAGCCTTGATCCCTTGGAAAAAGCGCGGGCTGCTCGCGCTGCTCTCCCGCGAGGACAATTCCGACGTGCTCGGCAGCTATACGGGAACGCCGAAGGCTGCGGATGACGATGTTCCCGTGCAGGATGCGGACGACTTGTGAGCGCCGTTGGCGCGCACAAGAGGGAAGCAGTATAAGTGAAGAGTGAATAGGTAATGGTCATATGCAGGTTCGTGTGCATTCATTCCGTATCACGCTATCATTTCTTCACTATTCACTTTTACTTTTTCCTTCTCGGCGGCTCGCTTCCGTCCGCCGCGAGCCACCGCTCCCATTCCCCCTCGTCCGCGCCGAGCGTCACCCGATTGCCGTTGCGGACGATGGGGGAAACGAGGAAATCGGGGCGCGCGGCGAGGTATTCGAGGATGACGCTCTCCGAATCGGTGTGCGCGACCGGGTGTGAGAGCGCCGCCTGACTGCTCCTGTCCACCAGCGCCCGCGCGCCCGCTTTTTGCGCGAAAAGTGCCAGCTCGCGCGCGCCCAGCTTGTGCTTCTTCAAATCGACCGTCTGAAACGGCACGCGGCGCTCCTTGAAGAAGCGCTCGGCTTTCTGCGCGTCGAAATTGCGCTTATATACGTAGATTAGTATATTCATTCATCTTCATCCAGCAGGAACGGCAGCGCGAGGCGGTTTGTGCCGTCCTCCCAGAGCCGTTCGAGGTGGTAGAACGCGCGCTCCTCGGGGTGGAACAGGTGCACCAGTACCGCGCCGTAATCCAGCACGATCCAGCGCCCCTCGTTGTGCCCTTCCTTTTTGCGCAGGTGCACGCCCTCTTCGGCGAGCCTGTCCTCGACCTCCTGACACAGTGCCTTGACCTGCAGCGCGTTGCGCCCCGACGCGATGACCATGTAATCGGTGATGACCGTGAGCGTTCCTACGTGCAGCGCGCAGATGTCCAGCGCCTTGCGGTCGTAGAGGATCTTTGCGATGTGCTGCGCCAATGCGTTTTCCGTCATCGAGCAACCTCCTTGTATAAATATTCCAATGTATTCATAGATGCGAGCGCAAACCGCCCGCCGATCCCCGATAGGTAGTCGCGCGTCAGTTCGAGCGAGCGGATCGCCGCCGCCGTCAGGTCGCGCGCCGCCATCGCGCGCAGCTCCGTCAAGCCCGGATAATTTTCGCGCCCCGGCTCGATCGCGTCCGCGACGAACACGCACAGCGCCAGCACATCCATCCCCGGCGCGCCCGTGGTGTGCGCAGCTATCGCCTCGAGCACGCTTTCGTCGGTCACATGGAAGCGCTCCTTGGCGATTTCCGCCGCCAGCGGACCGTGCAGCAGCGCGCCCGAGGACAGCGTTTCCGCGTCCGTGACGCCCAGCGCCAGCGCCGTTTCGCGCATCTTGGGGTAAGGCGTTTCGCGCGCGATGTCGTGCAGCGCGCCCGTCAGCGCCGCCCTTTGCAGGCTCGCGCCGAACGCCTGCGCCAGCGTCACCGCCGTTTCGCGCACGCCCAGCGTGTGCAGGTAGCGCTTTTCGGACAGCGCTTTTTTTACCTCGGGCAGCACGGGCGCGCGGTAGAGCTCGCGCAGCGCGATGTGCCGCGCCACGCTCGCGGGCAGCATGCCCGGCGCGTCGGACAGCCTTTCCAGCTCCGCGCGCGCCATGCCGGAGGAAACGTCCATATGCGCGCTGTGCAGCCGCGTGACGCGCGCGCCCTCGGGCGCTGTTTGCGCCTCCCAGCGCGGATAGCAGAGGAATTCGCACAGCGAGAATAGCGTTTCCGCCTCGCGCCAGCCCGCCAGCCCCGGCAGCTTGTCCTCGCCGATGATGTAGTAAATCTCCGCGCCGGGGTACATTCGCGCGACGCGCCGCACGGTGTCCACCGCGTACCGCGCGCCCGGAAGCGCGTCCACGTCCGACGCGCAAAGCCCATCATGCCCCGCGACCGCCAGCCGCGTCATGGCGAGCCTGTCTTCCGCCGAAGCCGTCGCATGCCTGTGCGGCGGGTCGCCCGCGGGCGCGAGCAGCACGTTATCCAGCCGCGCTTGCGCCCTTGCCGCCTCCGCCACGCGCAGATGCCCCTCGTGTACCGGATCGAACGTGCCGCCCAGTATGCCGATGCGCATGCGCCGCCCCCTTGTCTTTTCTACATATAGTATACCGCATTTGCGCATGCTTGAAAAGGGGAAAAGAGGGAAAATCATGCAAGATTACCTGCAAAGGACGCGCTTGGCGGGCGTGATGGACGAGGCGGGCAAGCTGATTTCGCTGCTTGTCTTCAGCGGCGGCTGGTTTCTTTTGTGGTGGGGGCTGTCGCTGCGCGCCGTGCTCGCGGGGCTGTCGCTGTTCGGGCTTTTGCTGCTTGTGCGCCACAAAACGCGCGGGCGCAGGCTGCGCAGGCGCGAAAAACGGCTGCGCAGGGCGATCGGCGGGGAGATCGCGCTTGCCGATATGCTCACCGCGCCGCCCGCGCGCGCGCACTTTCAGGCGGCGCTGCTCATATCGCGCGCGTACCCCGTTAAGCTCTTGCGCACGGGCGAGCGCGGCGTGCTCTGCGAGCAAAGCGGCGAAAAGCTGTTCGTCGCCTTCTCGCCCACGCCAGCGGGCATGGCGGTGACGGCGCGCGAGATCGCCTTCGTGCAGCGCGCCTGCAAGGCAAGCGGCGCTTCGCGCGCCGTGCTGCTCTCCGCCGCCGACGGCGACGCGGGCGCGAAAAAACAGGCGCTCCTTCTGCCGAAAGTGCGCCTGCTTGGGGGAAAGGAAGCGCTCGCGCTCGCCGGCGCGGCAGCCCCCGCGACTGACGCGCAGCTTGCCGCCCTCGCGCGCGAACGCCGCGCCCGCACGTCCAAGGGCGAGTTTGTCTCGCGCGTGCTCGACCGTAAAAAATCGCTGCGCTACGCGCTCTACGGCGGCGGGCTGGCGTGTGCTTTTTACGTCACGCGCCAACCCGCCTACGCCGTCCCCGCGCTGCTATGTCTATTGCTCGCCGCCGCGTGCCTGCTGTACCGGGAGAAACGGGAGAAGCTGTTGTAGAGAAACGACGGGGGGAAACCGCTTTTGTGTCAAAAGCGGTTTCCCCCGAACCCCCTTCCGAAAACCATATAAGGGATATAATCATTTAAGTTTTGGTAAGCCGTCAAACCCCTTTTGCAGTTCCTCGTCGGTCGGGATGTAGTCTTGCATCGTGCCGTTGTTGTACTTTTCGTAGGCGTACATGTCGAAGTAGCCCGTGCCCGTCAAGCCGAACAGGATGGTCTTTTCCTCGCCCGTCTCCTTGCACTTCTGCGCCTCGTCGAGCGCCGCGCGGATGGCGTGGCTGCTTTCCGGCGCCGGCAGGATGCCCTCGCACCGCGCGAACAGCTCCGCCGCCTCGAACACGCTCGTCTGCTCGACCGCGCGCGCCTGTATGCGCCCGTCGGCGTACAGCTTGGACAGCACGCTCGACATGCCGTGATACCGCAGCCCGCCCGCGTGGTTCGCCGACGGGATGAACCCCGACCCCAGCGTGTACATTTTCGCCAGCGGGCAAACGCGCCCGGTGTCGCAGTAGTCGTAGGCATAGCGCCCGCGCGTCAGGCTCGGGCAGCTCGCCGGCTCGACCGCGATGAACTCGTATTGCCTTTCGCCGCGCAGCGCTTCGCCCATGAACGGGCTGATGAGGCCGCCGAGGTTGGAGCCGCCGCCCGCGCAGCCGATGATCATGTCCGGCACGATGCCGTACTTGTCCATCGCCGCCTTGGATTCCAGTCCGATGATCGACTGGTGCAGCAGCACCTGATTGAGCACGCTCCCCAGCACGTAGCGGTAGCCCTCGCGCGTCGTCGCCGCCTCGACCGCTTCGGAGATCGCGCAGCCAAGGCTGCCCGACGTGCCCGGGTGCTCGGCGAGTATCTTCCTGCCGACCGCCGTTTCCTCGCTCGGCGAGGGCGTGACGCGCGCGCCGTAGGTGCGCATGACCTCGCGGCGGAAGGGCTTTTGCTCGTAGCTGACCTTGACCATAAACACCTTGCAGTCGAGTCCAAAGTAGGAGCAAGCCATCGACAGCGCCGTGCCCCACTGACCGGCTCCGGTCTCGGTGGTCAGCGAGGTTATACCC
>CAZEIC010000075.1:0-14123 GCA_964512175.1 uncultured Oscillospiraceae bacterium
GCGCCGGCGTGCCGCTCCATTCGGGATGGCAGTAGACCGTCAGGTTGCCGCGTTCGTGCGCCCAGTCGAGCAGCTTTTGTGTGTCGCCGGGCGTGTCGTTCACGATGGAATCGAAGCGGTCGTCCTGCGCGAAGCCGTTCCCCTGCTCCCGCGCAGCCCCGATGCACACGATGTGGTGACAATGCACGTCCGGACCCGGCAATTCGCAGTTCATCTCCATGCCGCCGAGCATCGTCATGCTGGAAACGCCGTAATCATTATAGTTGTAGTACCGGTGATCTGTCAACGCCATGAAATCGTAACCCTCGGAAACGTGCAGCGCGATGACCTGCTCCGGCGCTCCGTGCCCGTCCGAGCGCGTGGTATGGCAATGCAGCGCGCCCGGTATTCTCAACCTTTGATCGAGCCGATCATAACGCCTTTGGCAAAATGCTTCTGTATAAAGGGATATACGCACAGGATGGGCGTCATGGTGATGACGACCGCCGCCATTTTCAAGGAATCGCTGGTGACGGTATTGGTCATTATCGCCGCCAGTATCGTTGGATTGCGCAGCTCTTCCACCGTCAGGCTCTCGCGCGCCATCGAGCGATTGAGCATTTGCTACAGCACAGTCTGCGCCGGCCACATGGTTTTGCTGCGTTGGTAGAACGCGCCGGAGAACCAGTCGCTCCAATGCACGACGGCGATGTACAGCACCATGACGGCGATGACCGCCTTGGACAGCGGGATCATGATGCGCCAGTAGATCGACCAATCATTGCAGCCGTCCAGCTTGGCGCTCTCGCTGAGGGAAACGGGGATGCCGTCAATGAACGTGCGCACCATGATCAGGTTCCACGCGCCGATGCACCCCGGGAAGATATAGATCCAGAAAGTATTGACCAACCGGAGGTTGTTATATTGGATATAGCTGGGGATCAGACCGCCTCCGAACAGCATCGTAAAGGCGATCGCCATGCTGAAGAAGCTGCGCCCCGGCATCGTCCTTTCGCCGATGGTCGATTTGATGGCGTTGCCTCTGCCGACCGTTCTCCGCATCATCCGAAACCCCTCCCCCACCCTGCGATGACATACCGGGGCGCAGCAGCGCCGCGCCCCGGTAATGCAACTGGTTAGTACACGAACACAGACTTGGGATTCTCCTGATACTTGGCTTCGACCAGCGCTTCATACGCCTCGATGCCGATGAACTTGAGCTGCGCGCGGAAGTTCTCGACGATCTTCTCCACCTCCGCCTGATCCTTGGCAAACACCGCCTGCGCGAACATGTCGTCGTAGCTCAACAGGTTGTACGAGTTCATGAATTTCGGCATCCTGATGTTATACGAGCATGTGCCGTTCGCGAAGCAATTCCTCCGAATCGTCCTCACCACCGCCGCCATCATGTGCCTGTCGGTGCTGGTGGTCACGCTGCTGTCCGTGCTGGTCGCCGGGCGGTACAGCCGCCGCATGAACACGCTGATCCACAAAATGTCGCTGGTGCGGCACGGTAACCTTTCCGCCTCCGAGCCTGCGCTCAGAGGCTCGGACGAGCTGGCGGTGCTCGACGAGCAATTCGATTATATGGTCCGGCGGCTCAAGGACACCATCGACCACGGGTACGTGCTGGAGCTGGAGAAGAAAGACGCGCAGCTTCGCGCGATGCAGCTGCAAATCAATCCGCATTTCCTGTATAACACGCTGGAATCGCTCAGCGTCATCGCGCTCATACGCGGCCAGAGCGACGTATCGGACGCGCTGGAAAAGCTGGGCAGGCTGTTTCGCTACGGCGTAACGCGCGAGAGCCGCGAGCAAGTGACCGTGCGCGAGGAAATCGCGCACGTCGCCAATTACGTCAGTCTCCAGCAAATGCGCTTTCCCGACCAAATCGACGTGTTTTTCAATATCCCCGCCGAGCTGAACGAATGCCGCATGCCGTTTTTCATCCTCCAGCCGATCGTCGAAAACGCCATATTGCACGGCCTGCGCGGCGGCAGTCACGCGGGCGCGATCGAGGTATCCGCCAGCCGCGACGCAGACGATCTGTGCCTGTGCGTCGAGGACGACGGCGCGGGCATGTCGCGGGAGCAGTGCGAGGCGCTGCAGGACAAGATCGGTCATTTCTCATACGACGCGACCAACAGCATCGGGCTGCAAAACGTACACGCGAGGCTTCGGCTGATGTACGGCGAGCGGTACGGTCTGACGATCGAAAGCGCGCTCAAGCGGGGAACCGGCGTGCTTGTCCGCATGCCGATCCTGCAAAGCGGAGAGGAGGATGGTCATGCTTCGCCGGATATTGCTGGTTGACGACGAAAAATTGATCCTACAGGGCTTGACGGCAAGGCTCGCGGCGATCCTGCCGGACATCGACGCGCGGCAGGCGCAATCCGCGGACGAGGCGCTCGCCATCCTCGAAGGGTGGCAGGCGCAGCTGGTGATCGTCGATATCCAGATGCCCGATATGGACGGCTTGACGCTCATCGCGAAGATCAAGGAACGCCGGACGGACATCCATTTCGTCATCCTGTCGGGCTACGCGGAGTTCGCCTACGCGCAGCGAGGCATACAGCTCGGCGTGCACGAGTTTTTGGTCAAACCCGTATCGACACAGGAGCTTCAAAACACGCTGACGCGCATCGCCCAGAAAATCAACGACGAGGCGTCCGACGCAGGGAACGTCGGGGAAGTCCTGACGCTCAAACGCCGTTTGAACAGCATCAGCCTGCAACAGGATTTCTTCCGCTTGATTGGCGGCGCGCGGGACGAGCAGGACGCCGCGCTCATGCAAAAGCAAGTGTTCCCCCAAGCGCGGTCGATGCTGCGGCTGACCATTCTGTATGTCTCCAGCGCCGGCAAGCCGCCGATGAACGGCGGCGGCGAGCCTGAACGGTCGCTTTTGGGCGAGGTGGAGGCGCTGCTGACCGACAGCGCCGAGTACGACGCGCCGTATCAATACCTGCAAATCGCATACCTCAACGTCATGAGCGCGCTGTCCCTCAACGCAGGGCTGCGGTCGCTGGAAATCGGCGTGGATTCCAGCCCGCTCAACAGCTTTGACTCGCGGGAGGAATTTCTGCAATACCTCAAAATGCTGCTGCACTCCACCTTCCTGCCGCGCAACGATATCGCGGCAAGCCGCGTCGAACGCATTAGGCACGCCATCGAATATATTAGAAAGCATTTCAGCGAAAACCTGACGCTGGACGGGTTGAGCTATCAGTACGCGCTAAGCCCGAACTATTTCTCCACCGTCTTCAAAGAGGCGACAGGCATGGGCGTCGTCAGCTTTCTGACGGGCATGCGCATCGAAAACGCCTGTTATATGCTCGTCAACACGGAATTGAGCGTCAGCAGCATCGCCCATCGCGTCGGGTATTCAGACGCGCAGTATTTCTATCAGGTGTTCAAAAAATCCGTCGGCTCAACGCCCATGCAGTACCGCAAACTGCATACCAATCAAGGCGAACCCATGTGACGCGCGGACGCGAGGAGGTCGCCGGATAAACGGAATCGTATTCGCTCGTAACGGACAAATCATGAAATCCGTATGCCCGATGCAAGAATAGCAATTCCAGAAAGCTTGGAAACCGGCATTCGGCATCACAGCCACAGTATGCTTGCGTGCCTGTGCGCTTTCCTCTCGGCACATTGCTGCTCTGACAAACTTCTCTTAAGAATTCACCTAACGTGAGAAAAAGCCGTGCAATCAAACCGCAATAAAAAAGTTCTAAGCGAATACGAAAATTGAGGAGAATAAGCCAAACCGAACAATATACATGAAAATTACTGGCACTTCGTGACGAACCGACTTTCATGTTACATAAAAAGAACATCGCGCTTGACAGGGATTCCTCCAATTGGTATATTATGGAGGATATTTTTGCTTACTCGTTCCGACAGAAAAGGGATGGACAAATATGAAGCATTTGCATTGGACAAAACGGCTGCTGATATGCCTGCTTTTGGTCAGCATGCTGTCGGGCATGGCGCCGGACGGTTTCTTCGAGGGCTTAGGCGAGCGCGCTCGTGCCGAGGGCGAGACGGTGCTGACGGGCGATGCGCTTTCTTCAGGCGACGGCTGGCTGTACGTCTTTCGTACGGACGGCAACGCGGCAATCACGGGCTATGCGGACGCTACCGTTCGCACGCTGACCGTGCCCGCGTCGCTGGGCGGCGCGTGGGTGGTCGCGCTCGGCGAGGGCGCGTTTTCTGGGCTTTCGGCGCTGGAAAGCTTGACCGTACCTTCCTCCGTGACGGACATCGCATCTGGCGCGTTTACCGGACTGTCCGGCGTCACCATCCGCGCATACAACGGCTCGGCGGCGCTTCTGCACGCCTCGGCGCACGGGCTTGCGGCGGAAAATCTCTCGGCATATGATTTTTATGACGACGTGCTGGATTTGAGCGACATGCGCGCTTCGCAGTTCTCTTATCAGGGAAGCGACGCCGTCCGGATATCCGCGCCCTTCTCGCGCACGGTCGACGTCGGCGACAAGCTGTTTCTGCCGCCCGGCGGGCGTTACGCCAAGGGCTTCCCCTGCACGGTGACGGCTGTGTCACAAGAAAACGGCTACGCCGTGTTGCGGGTTACGGCGCTCGACTTCATGGATACGGTCGCTTCCTACCACGAAGAAAACGCGCTGCTCACGCCCGACCGTGACAACATTGTCGTCATGCAGGAGGGGTTAACTCTTCTGGAAAGCGCGCCCGCTTCGCGCGCGTCCGTGACAATGGGCACCAAACTGCAGTTTGGCGTCAATTTTACGCTGTATAAAGGGACGTCTTCGGAAGTGAGCCTTTCCGGCACATTCAGCGTCGATCCAAGATATACGATTACGGTGGATGTTGGCTGGTTCACAATCAACGAATTCTCATACACGTCCAGCATCACGACCGAGTACGACATATCCGTCAGCTACCGTTACGCACCGGATTTGCTGAGGAAGAACGATAAAGAGCTCCTGTTGGGGAAAATCCCGCTGGTCAGCGCGGGCTTGATCACCGCGTGGTTCAAGCTGTCGCTGGTATTCTCCGTAACGGGTGAAATCCACATATCGGCGTCGATTGTCAACACCGAACAGGTGACATGGAGGGACGGTCAGCTAACAAAAACAAGCAACAAGAAAACGAATTACTGCAATATCAGCAAATCGATTACGATCGGATTGGAACTTAAGGGCGCGCTGAGCATAACGGTTGGTTTTGGCGTTCTAAGCGCGGATGTCGCCGAGCTCGCCGTCTCTATTGGCATATACATATCGTTCACGACCAACGAACTGTCCCCGCTTTGTACGGACGTCAGCATCAAGGGTGTGTTTAAGATTACCCTGAAGCTGGGATTGCTGCCTGGACTGATTCTTTTGGATTCCGAACTGTTCCGACTTGAATGGAAGATATGGAGCGGGCACAGAGAGGGCTCGATCGATCAATGGACGGACAAATGCCTCAACGGCGTCGTTCGCGTCAGCTTCAGCGGAATGGGCTATCCGATGCCGCCCGATCAGATGCTGTATGCCGGCTCCAAGGTTACGCGCCCGAACGACCCGCGATACAGTATTTGGGGGACACTCCCATTCGCAGGTTGGTATAAGGATACCGCACATACGCAGCCGTGGGACTTTGACGACGAGGACGTATACGAGGACACGACGCTGTATTCGGGCTGGATATACCCGTTCAACATTATACCCGCGCCGGTCGCGACGCCGACACCTAAACCGAGCGTGACATCTACGCCACAACCGACCTTGACGTCCGAAGAACAGAACGCGTTTCAATACTTATTGTTTGAATATTCGACGGAATCCGGCGAGAAAACCGCGAGCGTCGTTGGGTATCAGGGCGAGCCGAGAGCGCTGACGCTGCCCAGATGGGTGGAACATGAAGGTGATTGGTATAAGCTTACGCAGATTGGCGACGATGCTTTTCAGGGCTGCGAGAGCTTAACCAATGTCAGTATTGCGGATGGCGTGACGAGCATAGGCTTACGGGCGTTTGAAAACTGTATCAACCTGATCGACGCGTATATCCCGGACACCGTTACATTCATTGACGGTGCTGCGTTTGCCGGATGCTATAGCCTGACCGATATCAACATACCGAAGGGAATAACGAGCATAAATGATGGTGTGTTCTATGAATGTCATAGTCTGCCCGTTATCAACATCCCAGACGGCGTTACAAGCATAGGCAATGAAGCGTTTTCATATTGTTATAGTCTATCGGAAATCGACATTCCGGATGGCGTTACCAGCATTGGCCACGGTGCATTTACCGAATGCCATAGTTTAATAGATGTTCGTTTGCCCGATAGCGTCTATGATATTGGCGATGCGGCGTTTGCCGGATGCGAGAAGCTTTTGTATATTGATATGCCTGATCACTTGGCGGACTTTCGCTCCGGTTTGTTTGCGGGCTGTCAGAATCTGTCCGGCATGAGTATCCCGTATGGCGTGACAACAATTGGTCCAAATGCGTTTAGCGATTGCATGAAATTGTCTTACATCAGAATTCCGCACAGTGTGACTCAAATTTTCGAGTTTGCGTTCGAAAATTGCATAAGTCTGACCGATATTCACATACCGGACAGCGTGACAGATATCAGCGTAAATGCGTTTTCAGGCTGTCAGAACCTGACCGACATCAACATTCCGGATAGCGTGGGCGGAATCGGTTCTTTTGCATTTTCCGGTTGCCAGAAGCTGACCAATATTTGCATTCCAAACAGTTTAGTAGGTATTGCGCCCGCAACGTTTATCGATTGTACAAACCTGTCAGCCATCCGCATCCCAAGCAGTGTATATATCATTGAAAGCACAGCGTTTGAAAACTGCCCCGCCCTTGCCACCCTCGTCACTTCGCCCGGCAGCTACGCGGAGCAATGGTTTAAGGAAAATATGCCCGCCGTGAACATCCTCTACAGCGACGAAAACGCGCTGCCCGTCTTCTTTAGCTCCCTCGGCGGCAGTTCCGTAGAACCCGCGTACCTGCTCCCCGGCGAGCTTGTGCCACAGCCCGCGCCGCCCGTCAGGACGAACTATGCGTTTTCGGGCTGGTACAAAGACAAAGCCTGCACACAGACGTGGGACTTTGCGCGCGACAGAATGCCCTCCCGAAAGCTGACGCTGTACGCGGGCTGGCTGTACAACCCGGGCGGGCTGGTCTATGAAGAAAGCGGCGCCGTCCTGCGCGCCGCAAGCCCGGATGGCGGGTCTTCACGCGGCGCCTCCGGCGTGACCGTCACGGGATACACGGGCGACGACACGCATCTGGTGATTCCCGACACGCTGGGCGGGCAGCCCGTGACGGCGCTCGGCGCAAATACCATCGGCGGCGGCATTTACAAAGTGACGCTGCCCGCGAGCATGACGCGTATCGAGCCTGACGCGTTCCAGTACGCGAGCGATCTGCGCGCCATCCTCTGCGACGAGGGCAATCCCGCATTCCGTTCGGTGGACGGCGTGCTGTACAGCGCGGACGGAACGACGCTCGTGTGTTATCCGTCCGCCAAGACCACCAGCGCGTTCGCCGTGCCGGATGGCGTGACGGCGCTCGGCGAGCGCGCGTTCTACGACTGCGAACGCCTCGCGTCGCTCACGATGCCCGCGAGCCTCGCGACGCTTGCGGATTATGCAATCGCGCGCTGTCTGGCGCTTACCGACGTCCGATTTACCGCCGATCCGACGGTTATCGGGACAGGCGTGTTCTCCGGTTGCGGCGGTCTTACCGATCTGCGCCTATACGGACCTGTCGTCGCCGACAACCTCGTCGCCGCGGCGGAGGCGTATCTGCTGGACTACAACGTCTATGAGGTCTGTTATATGCTGGGCGATCAGCCGCTCGGGTATATCGGCGTACGTGCGGGCAACGCCGTCAGCGCGCCTACAATACCGACGGGCGCGGATTCGCCTTACGCGGATAGGGCGCTCGCAGGCTGGTCGCGAGCGCAAGGCGGCGCGCTCTTTGATTTTGTCGCCGAGGTCATGCCGCAAGAAGACCTCGTGCTCTATAGCGTGTGGCGGTACGACTTTACCTACGAAGCCGTGGAAGGCGGCATGCGGCTGCTCAAATACATCGGGAGCGCCGCGCGCACGCGCGTACCGACGACCGTTGACAATCTGCCTGTGCTGGAGATCGCGCCGGACGCGTTTGACGGCACGGCGAGCATTACGCTCCAGGGCGATAGAGGAAGCGTCGCGGAGGCGTTTGCGCTGGCGAACAGTCTGCCCTTCGAGGCGCTGACATACACGCTTTCCTTCGATACCGACGGCGGCACGTACATAGCGCCGCGCACGCTTTACGCAACGGACGCGTTCACCGCGCCCGAGATCGTCAAAACCGGACACGAACTGACGGCATGGTACATTGACGCAGCGCGGACGATCGCGTGGGGCTTTGAAAACGGCGTTATGCCGGCAAGCGATCTGACGCTCTATGCCGCGTGGGAAAAGACCGACCCCGACGCCGCCGATGTGCAGTTCATGTTCACAACGGGCGCGGATGGACTGACGCTCACCAGATATACCGGTTCGTTGACGACCGTCGTTCTTCCCAGTGAAATCAACGGCGTACCGGTCGTCGCGATTGGCGATTACGCCTTCGCAGACACGAATAGCATGTTTAACGTTACGATCCCCGATTCCGTCAAGACCGTCGGCGCGGGTGCGTTCGCCGGTTCGCGGCTTGACAACGTGACCCTCGGCGACGGCGTGACGAGCATCGGTGAGAACGCATTCTCCGGGTGTGAGGAGCTGCGCGGCGTGACGTTTGGCAACGCGCTCGTCAGCATGGGCGAATCGGCGTTCCACGGCTGCGCGCTATTGTCCGCCGTCGCGTTGCCAGACGGACTGACCGCGCTGCCTTCTGGCGCGTTCGCCTATTGTGAAAACCTCACGACCGTCACACTGCCCACGCGGCTGGAAAGCGTCGCATCGGGCGCGTTCACGGGCTGTACGCGGCTGGAATCGCTGCACATCGGCGCGTCCGTGTACGAATTCGCACCGGATGCCGTGACTGGTTGTTCTCACCTGCGCAGTATCACGGTGGCGGACGGCAATATGTACTATCAATCGATCGACGGCGTGCTGTTCAGCGCGGACGGCGGCACGCTGCAGCGCTATCCCGAGGGCAAGGAGGACGCGGCATATACCACGCCCGTCGGCGTTACGTATATCGCCGATTACGCCATGGAAAACAACCATCTCACGACGTTCGCGCTGGGTGCGCAGGTGGACGCGCTGGGATACGCAGCGCTACGCGGCGGCGTGCGACTGGAGACCGTGACGTTCTCGGAGAACGGCGCGCTCGGCTATGTGGGCGAAAGCGCGTTTGCGGGCTGTACGTCTCTGGCGGCGGTTAGCCTGCCCGCTTCGCTCGCGACGCTCGGCAAGAACGCGTTTGCAGGATGCGGCGCGCTCGCGAGCGTGACAGCGCCCGGAACGCTTTCGTTCATCGGCGAGGGCGCAATCCCCGCCAACGCGGGCACGACCATCTACGGCAGCGCGAGCAGCGCAGCCGAAACCTACGCGGTAGCGAACAATATCCGCTTTGTGGATGTCCGCCGGGATGTTCCTATTACATGCGTATCACTGCCTGCAAGCCTCGCGTTGACGTTATACGCTTCCACGACGCTGACGGTCGTCCTCGCGCCGGACGACACTACCGAGCGCGATATTCTATGGACGACAAGCGACGCTTCCGTAGCGACGGTCGGCGCGGACGGATGCGTAACGGGGATATATGAAGGAAACGCCTTGATCACCGCGACGGCGGCAAACGGCGCATCGGCTTCATGCGCGGTGACGGTCGAGCCGCCCGCCGTGCTCCCTGAGCGCGTAACGCTTGCCAACACCGTGTTCCTCATGAACAGCGGCTTCACAAACCAACTCGCGGTCTATCTGTATCCCGAGAACGTCACAGACAGAACGCTGACTTGGACAAGCGAAAACCCCAATGTGGTCGATATCGTCTCCGGGCGGCTCGTGGCAAAGAGCAGCGGTTCGGCAACCGTGCGCGTGCAGACCGTTAACGGACTGTCCGCCGAATGCCTAGTGCTGGTCGATCAGACGACGCGAATCATCCTACCGGGCAGCTTTACGCGCATCGAGCCGGAAACCTTTATGGGCGCTGGCATGCTGGTGCTTGAGTGTCAGCAAGGCCTTGAAAGCATTGGCGCGCACGCGTTCAAGGACTGTGAGATGCTTGTGAAGATCGTTATACCCGACAGCGTGACACAGATTGCCGAAGACGCGTTTGAAGGTTGTCGGAATGTGGTGATTTATTGCGCTCCGGGCAGCGAGGCGGAACGGTACGCAAATGAGCACAACATCGCGCACAGGAGCGAATAACTTGACGGCGCGGTTCTTCAAATGAGTATTCCACGGCATTAATTACAAGGATTTCAACGATGGCAATCAAGCGCTATTTGATCTGATCGAGAAGGAAGAAGCGTTCTTGTACCGTGACGCATGTGCACAGCCCGATTGCCAACCCCTCGCGGCGGTGTTATAATGGCTGTACGCACAAAAGGGGGTCGGTTGTATGACACGCTCATATGCCGCGTTCATCAGCTATCGCCATGAGCCTTTGAGCATGGCGGTCGCCAAACGGCTGCACACGATACTGGAGCGTTACCATGTGCCGCGCGCGCTTCGCAGGGACGGCGAAAAGCGGCTGGGGCTTGTGTTCCGCGACCTCGAGGAATTGCCGCTTTCTGCCGATCTATCCGCCGACATATACAGCGCGCTGGACAATTCGGAACGCCTGATCGTCATCTGCACGCCCGAGACGCCCAAGTCCAAATGGGTGCGCCGGGAGATCGAGTATTTCATTAAGCAGCACGGGCATGAACGCGTGCTGGTCGTGCTGGCGAGCGGTACGCCGGAGACGTCCTTTCCCCCGGAGCTGCTCGCGCGCACGGACGCGGACGGGCTTCCCGTCGAGCCGCTGGCGGCGAATGTCTGCGCCGATACGGAAAAGGCGTCCCTGCGCAAGCTCAAGCGAGAGTCGCTGCGCCTGATCGCGTCGCTGCTCTCGTGCCCGTACGACGAGCTTGCGCAGCGCGGTAAACGGTATAAGCGCCGCGTGCTTTTTTCGCTTGCGGCGCTGACAGCGCTTGTGGCGGCGGGCTTCATCGGGCTGCTGCTGACGAAGAACGCCGATATCACAACGGCGTTTCGCGCCGCCCAGCGCGACGAAACGCGCTTGCTGACCGCCGAATCCCAGCGCCTGCTGCAAGCCGGCGATCGCCTCGGCGCGGTGCGCGCCGCGCTGGACGCGCTGCCAGAAACGCAGGGCGAGCGTCCCTACGACACGGACGCCGAGCGCGCGCTGGCGGACGCGCTGTACGCGTATCAGTCCGTCGCCATGCGCCCGGTCTGCCTTGCGCAGCAGGAGAGCGCGATCAATGCCATGACGCTGTCCGCCGACGGACGCCGCCTGTTCACGATGGACGGGAACGGCTGCCTCCGCTGCTTCAACGCAGTCAGCGGCAGCCTTGTATTGCGGCGGGAGTATGTCTCCGTGCCCAAATCGCTGTGCGCAGTCGATACGCTGAACGCCTTGCTGTATCAGGACTACGACGCGTTGCGGCTGGTGTCCATGGATACGGGGGAGGCGCTGTGGGCGTATCCGTGCACGAGCAATACCGCCGTTTGCCTGTCCGAGGGGCAGACGCTGGTCGCCTATTCGGACGACGACGGCATAGCGATCGTATCGGCGCGCGACGGCGCGACGCTCGCGCGCGTGGAAGGGGCTTATCCAACCGCGGTGTCGTCGGACGGGACATGGCTTGTGTGCTTAAACAAATGGAGAGACAGCTACTTTACTGCGTACGACTTTTCAGGCGGCTTCGCGTCGCCGCAAATCATCGATCTGTATGCGCTTTTTGCCGAGACGGAACCATCCTTCGACCTGTCTTCCATGGCATTGTCCATCACGGATAACGGCGATTTGTATGTCCTGACAGCAGACGTGGGCGCGTCGAGCGTGTTTTGCTGCTCGCTGCCCGAGCGCCGTGTCCGCTGGGCAAAGCGGCTTCCGAATCAGATCCCCGGCAGCGATATCACGCTGCTTTGCGGCGACGACCTGATCATCGCCGCCAGCGGCGCCGCCGTATGGGGGCTGGATGCCGCCTACGGCGACATGCGCTACCAAGTCACGCTGGAGCAAAGGCACATCGGCGCGGACTGGTATGACCGAAACGAGCAAAGCTGCGTGCTGGTCACGGAGGGCGGGCGGATGGTCGTCGTGCTCGCGGATGGAGCGTGGCTTGAAAACGGGCAAACCATGCTCATGCGCGGCGACGGGACGATCCTCCTCGAGGACGGGACGCATAAGCTGGACGTTGGCTACGATGTCCGGGAAGCCGCCGCCGCGCAAGCAGACGGTCTTACGCTCGCCGTGATACCGTCCGAGCGCAAGAATCAAGCGGTGATTCATCGCGCGGCGGGCGACAAAAACAAGCAGCCTGTGGCGGGGCTTACAGCGCCCTATTTCAAGGGCTGCCTTTCGCCGTCGGGCGAATACATATTATGCGCTGATGAAGACAACGCGCTGGTGCTGAACGCACGGACGCGGGAAATCATCGTTCAGCGCGAGCTGACGGGCGACAGCTATCTATGGTGGCCGGACGCCCTCTACCTGACGGACACGATGGATTTCATAATTGGCACCACGCTGTATCCGGCGGGCGGCGGGACGACGACGATTGCTTCCTCCGACCCCGACTGTTGGCCGAAGTGGTTGAGTCCCGCGCGCTTGGGGACGTCTGACGACTGGCTGTGCGTATGGGTGAACGACAAAAACCCGCTGTATGACGGCGAGGGCTGCACAGACAGCGTGCATTGCTGGCTCAATGGCACGGGAGAAACGGCGTATCCGCTCCCCGAGCCCATCGAGACGCTGGAAAACTGGCGCGTCAGCGGCAACGGTTACGTGCTGATCCAGCAAACGGGCGACGGCTGTTATTGGCTTTTGTCCACGCAAAGCGGCGCGTGGACGCGCGTTGAAAGTCGGCATCCATCGACCCCGGAGAACACCGCCAGCATGTGCCTTGCCCAGCAGCGCGCGGCGTTCGCCGTGCTCGACCCGGACAACGTGCTGCGGTTGTACGACATCCCAAGCGGAAAAACGGTTTGGGAAATCTCGCTCGAAATCGACCAGGCGACCGAGCGCGCCATCGTCTTTTGCCTGGACGATCGCGCGATCATGGTGCTCGTGAACGATACGGCGTTGTTCGTCAGCGCCGAAAACGGCGCGCTCCTTGGCACTTCAGAATCGATCGATATCCCCTCGTCCACGCGCTTCAAGACAAGGCAAACGCCCGACGACGGCTTGATGCTGTATATGGATTTTCACTCCGGCTGCTCCTATATTGATACCAATACATTCCGCCTCCGGGCAAACATTCCGGATTTTTGCTGCTATCTGCCGCTCACAGACGAAATACTGGTACGCCTGGACAAAGGTAAAGCTTACGCCTACGCGGTGTATCCGCGCTATTCGCTTTCAGATTTGATCCGGCAGGGGCGTGAATTGCTAGAAACGGAATGACATAGGACGGACGCGTCTCCGTGCGTAGCGTGACGTGCATTTCCCGGAGTATGCAGATATTCGGGATATTTTAACTCACACGCTCCGTGCGGAGCGTGACCGCAGGCTGCGCACATACGGGGGAATCTGGGCGAATTTCAACTCACACGCTCCGTGCGGAGCGTGACATCTGACCGCGATGTGATTGCCGCGTTCATGTATAGATTTCAACTCACACGCTCCGTGCGGAGCGTGACTCTTTGGTGTCGCAGGCGAAGATGCGCCCGGGCTAATTTCAACTCACACGCTCCGTGCGGAGCGTGACCGGGGACGCGCTCGCCGCGCGGCTGCGCGATATCAATTTCAACTCACACGCTCCGTGCGGAGCGTGACAATTTCGATTTTACCGCTTTTACCACCAAATGCGATTTCAACTCACACGCTCCGTGCGGAGCGTGACAAAAATTCCTGCATCTGCTGCTCGGCAGTGTTGATTTCAACTCACACGCTCCGTGCGGAGCGTGACCAAGCGCACGCTGGAGCGCCACGACGCGGAAATCATTTCAACTCACACGCTCCGTGCGGAGCGTGACTGTGCGCTGGGACGG
>CAZEIC010000076.1:0-1650 GCA_964512175.1 uncultured Oscillospiraceae bacterium
ATCGGCCCCGGACGGTAGAGGGATATCGCGGCGGTGATGTCCTCGAAGTTCTCCGGGCGCATGTTCGTCAAAAACGTGCGCATGCCGCCGCCTTCGAGCTGGAACACGCCGTCTGTATCGCCCTCGGCGATCATATCATAGACGGCTTTATCGTCCAGCGGGATGTCCTCGGGGCGCATGCGCGTGCCGCGCCACGCGAGGTCGTCGAGCGTATCGCGGATGACGGTCAGCGTGCGCAAGCCCAGAAAGTCCATCTTCAGCAAGCCCAGCTTTTCGATCACGCCCATCGGGTATTGCGTCGTCACCACGTCGTCATTCTTTTGCAGCGGCACGTAGCACGTCACCGGGTCGCGCGTGATGAGCACGCCGGCGGCGTGCGTGCTGGCGTGGCGCGGCATGCCCTCGAGCGTTAGCGCCGTGTCGATCAATTCGCGCACGCGGTCGTCGCGCTCGTATGCCTGCGCGAAGTCCGGGTTGAGCTTCATCGCCTTTTCGAGCGTCATATCCAGCATCATGGGCACGTACTTGGCAATCACGTCGGTTTCCTGATACGAATACCCCAGCACGCGCCCTACGTCGCGAATGACCCCGCGCGCCGCCATCGTGCCGAAGGTGATGATTTGCGATACGTGGTCTTGCCCGTACTTGCGCGCGACGTAGTCGATGACCTCCTGTCGGCGCTCGTAGCAAAAGTCGATGTCGATATCGGGCATCGTTACGCGCTCGGGGTTGAGGAAGCGCTCGAACACGAGGTTGTACTGGATGGGGTCAAGCCCCGTGATGTTTAGACAATAGGCGACGATGCTGCCCGCGCCCGAGCCGCGCCCGGGGCCGACCATGATGCCGTTGTCCTTGGCGTACTTGATAAAATCCCAGACGATCAGGAAGTAATCGACGTAGCCCATCGAGGAAATCACGCCGAGCTCGTATTGCAGCCTGTCCTTGGCGACCGTATCGTTTTCGTCGTAGCGTTCGCGGAAACCTTCGTCGCACAGCCTTCGCAGCGTGCCCTCGGACGTTTGTCCGGCGGGCACTTCGTAGCGCGGCAGGTGGATTTTGGTGAAATCGAACGTCACGTTGCAGCGCGCGGCGATGTCGGCGGTTCTGTGCACGGCTTCGTGCTGGTTGGGGAACAGCGCGAGCATTTCCTCTTCGGACTTGACATACAGCTCCTGCGTTTCCATGCGCATGCGCGCGGAATCGCTCAGCGTTTTCCCGGTCTGGATGCACATGAGCACTTCCTGTGCGCGCGCGTCCTTCTTTTCCAGATAATGGCAGTCGTTCGTCGCCACCAGCGGCACGTTGAGGCGCGCCGCCATGTCGACAAGCCGCGGCAGCACCTGTTTTTCCTCGGGGATGCCGTGATCCATGATTTCAATGAAAAAATTGCCCTCGCCAAAGAGCGCCACCATGTCGTGCACGTACTGCTCCGCGTCCTTGCCGCGCCTGTCGAGCAGCAGCTTGGGCAAATCGCCCGATAAACACGCCGACATGCCGATCAAGCCCTCGTGGTGTTTTTCGAGCAGCTTGTAGTCGATGCGCGGACGGTAGTAAAACCCGCGCGTGAAGCCCTCGCTGACGAGGTACATCAGGTTTTCGTAGCCCTTGTTGTTTTCGCACAGCAAGATCAGGTGGCTGTATTCGCGCGAC
>CAZEIC010000076.1:1660-13960 GCA_964512175.1 uncultured Oscillospiraceae bacterium
ACGACCTGCTTTTCGTCCATGTCCGGACAGACGTACACCTCGCAGCCGATGATGGGCTTGATGCCGGCGTCCTTGCAGGCGGAATAGAAATCGACCGCGCCGTAGAGCACGCCGTGATCGGTCACGGCGCAGGTGTCCATGCCCAGGCTCTTGAGCCTTTGCACAAGCGGCTTGATGCGGCACGCGCCGTCCAGCAGCGAGAACTCGGTATGCAGATGCAGGTGTGTGAACGCCATTACAGCCTTGCCTCGATCAAATCAAAGTACTCCTTCACGATGTCGATATCGGTATACATGTACAGCATGCGCGCGCCCACCGCGTCCTCGATTTCGTTGAATACCGGCTTGCCCTTGTGGAAAATGAAATCCACGCCGACCAGCCCGAAATCAAAGCGCTCGGCAATTGCGCGCGCCATGCGCTCGATCTCCTCGGGCAAATCGACGCGCCGTGCGCCGCCGCCCAGCCCCAGATTGCTCTTGAAATCGTCGTGGCTTTCGCGCAGCATGGGCGCGACGATGCGCTTGCCGAGCATGTACACGCGCAAGTCCTTGCCCGGCGTGTCGCACACGGGCTGCACGACCGCGTCGTCGGGGGCGATGCTGTCCAGCGCCGCTTGGTACTGGCGATCGTCGCTTGCCATGAACACCTGCCTGCCGCCGCACCCGCGCGCCGCCTTGACGACCACGGGATAGGGGAACGGGCATTGAAACGCGCCCGGCGACACGAACGCCGTGTCCATCATGGGAACCAATTCGCACAGCTCCGCGTGCGTTTTGCGCTTGTCGTTGGCGATCTCCGACACGCGAGAGTCGTTGAACGCCCGCACGCCGAGGCGCTCAAAATGCTTCGTCAAAAGCGGTATGGGCGCGCGCATGACCGCAAAATCGGGCAGCGGCGAGGACGCCTGCAAAAACGGCTTGTCGCCGCGCACGCCCCACGCGATATCGTCCGTCGTGATCAGCTCCAGCGAAACGCCGCGCGCGGTCGCCTGCGCCATCCATTTGCCGATGTAGCGCTCGTTGCGCGCGACGTTCGCGCGCTCATAGACCAGCCATCCCCTCATTGCATGACCTTCCTGATGTGCTCCATGATCGCGTCCGCCGGGTTCGCGCCCGTGACGCGCGCCAGCCCGATGAAGTGCGCGTTGGAATTGACCTCGCAAATCAACGCGCCTTGGTCGGACGGCAGCAAATCCACGCCCCCGAAATCGAGCGACAGGCGCTCGCATGCCTGTATGGCGAGCGCTTCTTCCTCGCGCGTGAGCGCGTGCTTCCGTGCCGTGCCGCCGCCCGAGAGGTTCGCGCGGAAATCGCCCGATTCGCTCCTGCGCTCGATGGCGGCGATCACCCGCCCGCCCACGACGTAGGCGCGGATGTCGCGCCCCGCGCATTCCTTGATAAACCGCTGGAACAAAAGCGGCGTCGCGCCCAGTTTGGCGACCAACGCGCGCAGCTCTGCCATGTTTGAAACCAAATACACCTGCCGTCCGAACGAGCCGCAGCCCTCCTTGACGACCATTGGAAAGCCGAGCGTGTCGGCGACGTTTTCCAGAAACTGCATGTCGCCGTAGCCCACGCCCGGAAACGTCTGCGGGCAGAGGATGGTCTCCGGCGCGGGCAAGCCCGCCAGCGCGATGTGCGTCAGCGTCTTGTCGTCGCACGCGGCGATGGCGCGCGCACTGTTGAAAAGCCGCACGCCCATGCGCTCCAGCAGCTGCGCGAGGCGCACGTCCTTATCAAAAAACAGCGCGAACGCGGGCGCGCGCTCGCCCGAAAGCAACCTTCCGCCCGGCAGCGCGCACAGCATGGCGTTCGTGCGAAGCGCGAGCGAAACCCCGGCGCGCGAAGCCGCGTCCCGGAGCATGCTTTCCATGCCCGCGAACGCTCCGCCCGTCAGGAAATGATTGACGATCAGAAAACCCTCTCGCATACGCCCTCCCATCCGACATTATACCGCATGCGGGGCGCAAAAACAAATATTGTTTTCATGCAAAAATTCTTGCGTTTTCCAGACATATCCTGTATTCTGTAGCGCGAACGGAGGAAGGAACATGCAGGAGAACTACCTATTCACATCCGAACGCCTCGGCTATCGCCGCCTCGTCCCCGGGGACGTGGTAACAGTGTTTTCGCACCACCGGGAAGCGTCGCTGGCGGCGGGCATCCCCAACGAAGTCTACGATACGCTTGAGGAAGCGCGCGAAACAGTTGATTTCTTAATCGCGCGCTTTGACGCGGGCGAGCTGCCGTACATACTCGCAGTCTGCCTGCTCGAAACGGGCGAGATGATCGGCACGGCGGGCGTTTGCGCGATCTCCAAGGGCGTTGAAATCGACTATGCCGTTCGCGAAGCGTTCCAGCGCCAAGGCTTCGGCGCGGAGACCGTGCGCGCCGTCACCGCCTTTTGCGGCGAGCGTTTTCCCTGCCCGTGCCTGTACGGCATGGTCGCGCGCGACAACGTCGCCTCCCGCAAAACGCTGGAGCGCGCGGGTTATCGTTATGTGGGGATGGAAGCGCGCCCCAAGGGCGATCCGTATGAGGACGGCATGCACGTCTATCGGTTCGATTATATTACAAAGTAACCCTATCTCTTTTTGATGGTGTATTCCAGCGTCATGCGTGTGACGGTATCATTTTGCAGGTAGTACGTGACCGTCGTCGTGCTCGCGTCCTCGGATTCCCAGCAGGCATAGGCGATCGTTGCCGCGCCGTCCTCGAGCTTCGCGTATTTGCCCTGCCCCACGTCCTTATCGTAATACAGGCTGCGATTGCCCTTTTGATTGGCGACCTGCCCCATATCGCGGAATTTGGACGTAACCTCCGTCTGCGACATGCCGAGCTTGGTGTTTCGCGGCCCCGTCATGGAATCGCTCGTCGTGTCGAGCATGTAAAACAGCCTGCCCTTGTCGGTCAGCACGAACCGCGCCTCGCCCCAAGGGTACACAAGCCGCGTGCACGTCCCGCGCACGTTGTCGTCCTCGACGGGCTCTTCCGACGTGGGCACGCCGAAACGGTCTGTGAAAGCGTCGATGGTCGTTTCCATCGGCTTGCAGCCCGAGAACGCGTCGCTTGCCGGACGGTAATACTTGTTATACCGGATGTTGATGTCGTAGATGACATTGAGCTCGTTGGACACCTTGCCGTAGGAATTGATGGCGATGGCGCGCAGCGTGACCCTGCCGCCGGGCAGCAAAATGGGCTCGCCCGTGTACAGCGGCGAATCGGTGTCGGGCGCGGTGTTGTCGATGGTGTAATACACCGTCACGTCCTTGCCGATCTCGACTTTTTTGTTGTTTTCGTCGTTGAGCATGTACAGGTAGACCTTTTGCGCGCGCTCGTATGTGCCCGCCGCGAGCCGCGATTTGGGCGCGCCGGGCGTGGGCAGCTTGATGATGTACCGCGCGGTCATCTCGTCGGAATACAGCTCGGACGACACGCAAATGGCGCGGATGACGTGCGTGCCTTCGTTTAGCAACAAACCCTCCGTGTAGAGCTGTCCGTCCTCGGGAAGCTCGCCCTCGCCGAGCGTGTAGAAAATGTCGTACCCCTGCGCCGATTGCAGCTCCACCGTGCGCGGCAGCAGGTACGACCCCGCCGCGAGCGAAGCCGTCGGTGCGACCGGCAGCATCTGTTGGCGCTGGTTGCGGAAGGTTTCGTCGCCCGTTTTTTCATAAGCGGTGCGCATCAGCGCGGTCGCTTCCAGCAGCCTGTCCTGATCGAGCATCAGCCGAATGACGTGCCGATACGCCACAACGTTTTTCTCGTCGTGCTCCGCATACAGCGACGTGAATACGCGCTCCGCATCCGCCAGCCGCCCCGCCGCCTCGTAGCCCTCCGCCAGCAGCAGCAGCTTTTCATAGATATCCTCGCGCTCTGGCTCTTGCGAATAAGCGAGCTCGTAGGCGTTCAGCGCCTTTTCGATGTACCCTTGGTCGAGGTATTCCTGCCCGACCGTCCACCATGCGTCGGCGTTCGCCTCGCGCCCCATGCGCGCCAGTATGACCTGCCCCGACTGCGCGGTTTTCAGGTATACGAACGCGCCGATGACGACGGCGACCGCCAGCGTGGCGATGACGAACCAAAACAGCGCCCAGTTGAAGCCGAACCGCTGGGGCGAGGCTTTGCGCATGCCGTGTCTGTGTCGCAAGGGCTGCGTGCTCTCGGTCGGGCGCTGCGAGAGCCCGTGCCGCGTTTCCGGGCGACCCGCGTCCTGCGGCGCGTCGTCCGGGCGATCGCCCAACGCGCGCGTCGGACGCGCGCCGCCGCCCGCGCCCGGCACTCTGGAAGGCGCGCGCCCTTGGCGCATGCCCTCCGCGCCCGCGCTGCTTTCGTCCGTCAGGGGCAGCGGCTCTCCGCAGTAATCGCAGACGCGCGCGCCCTCTTGCACCGTTTCGCCGCATTTCCGGCAGATCATCACCCTACCCCCTTTCGGCGAATGCCCCGTTTATTGCAGCTTTTGCAGCGCATCGTACGCGGGGTCTGTTTCGTCAAACTTGCGCTCGGGCGCGTCGCCGCCCAGCTCCTCGATGGCGGCGCGCACCTCGATGTAGTCCAGATATCCGGTCTTCTCGTCGCGCGCGGCGGCAATCAGCGCGGGCAGCGCGCGCTCGTCGCCCAGCCTGCCCAGATACCCCGCGAGCACTGCCATGCGCTCCCTTTTCTGAGCGAACAACTCCAGCAGCAACGTCAGGATGCGCTCGTCGCCGGGATAGCGGCAGAGCACCGACAGCAGCGCCTCGCGCCCGTGTTCGCCCGCACCATCCAGCGCGGCGAGCATCGCGGGCACGGCGGTTTCGCCCATTTCCTCGAGGCTCTCCAGCGCGTTGTCGCACAGCTCGTCGTCGCTTTCGCGCGTTATTTGCCAGTCCACGTACAACTGCATTGGCAGCGCGCTGCCCAGTTCGCGCAGCAGCGTGACCGCCGTCATGCGCGCGTCCCCCTGCAGCGTTTCGTCGGAAACAAGCGGCATCAGCGCGATTTCCGCGTCGCGCCCAAGCTCCGAGATGCGGTTGAGCAGCATGTCGGGCGCGGGTACGTCCTGCGCGTGATACTCCAGCAGCCAGCGAACGAGCATGCTCGCGTCGTCAAATTGCTCAAAATACTCCCCCGGCAGCGCGCCGCCGAGCCAGTCCGCGGGCGTGGCGAGGAACGTCTCGTACACCTCGGGCACGGCGTCCTCCATGTCGTCGTAGGTGCGATATTTCTTGGCGTTTTTCTGCATCCAATCAGTCAGATAGTCCGAAAAACGCGCGTCAAAGTCGATGCATTTCATGGGTGCCACTCCTTAACAGCGTTAGTGCGCGCGATATGCGCTTTTTCAGCGGGTGCGTTTTGACAAGCTCCTGCGTTTTGTGCGTCTGCCCCGTGCACGAGAGGATGTGCAGCGCGAACGCCATGGGGTATACGTCGTCCTGCTGCGCGCGGCAATGCGCGCGGCACGGCGCGGGCAGGCGCAGCCACGCGTCGCGCGTCAGCCTGCGGACGACTGGATAATCGACCGTGCCCGACAGCCAGAGCGCCAGAAAGTGCGTCAGCGCGCGCAGACCGTCGTCCGTGTCGCGTTTTTGCTGCGGCTCGGGCGGCCACAGCGCGAACGCGTCGCCCGATTTGATGAGGAAGGGCGGCTTTTCGCCGAGCAGTATCAAACGCTCCACGACGACCCTTTGCGCCCCGGGCGCGAGCGACAAAAGCAGCGATTCGCGCAGCGCGTCCGCATCGCCGCGCGCAAACAGCAGCCCCGCCGCGTATTTTTGCATGTCCTCGCCCAGCAGGAACAGCGCGAGCACGTCGCGTCTGAGCTCCTCGCTTTTTTGATAGCGCTCTGCAAACCCCTGTGCCGACACGCTCGCCAGCGCGTGCAGCGCGCGTCGACGGATCTCCGTGCCGGGGAGCGCGTGCTCCAAGGGCAGCATGGCGGAACGCCCCTTGGCGAAATACCGCGCGACCTCGTCGCCCGGGTCGAGCGCGAGCAGCCTGTCGAGCGTCGCGGCGGCGCGTACGCCGTCGCCGAGCTTGGCGTAGACCGCCGCGAGCAGCCACATCACGTCGGTCGCGTGCGGCGTTTCGGCAAGGAATTTTTCCAGCAATCGCTTGGCGCGCGGCAGTTCTTCCGCGCGCTCGGCGCACACGCAGAAGCCGTACAGGTCCGCCTGCGTGCGGCAGCGCTTTTCGGCGCGCATCAGCGCCGCCTTGGCGTGCGGCATGCGCCCGAGCGCCGCTTCGATATCGCTCGCCAGCAGACAGACATTGAGCGTGTCCGGCGCTTTCTCGAGCGCGCGCAGCGCCCACGGCAGCGCCTCGCGCGGCTTGTCGCTTTCGGCAAGCAGCGTCGCAAGCAGCGCGTATTCCGTCGCCCCCGGCGTGCGCTCGCACGCGCGCTTGGCAAACGCGATCGCTTCCTCGCGCTTGCCCGAGGCGTACAGCCGCGCCGATGTGCGCGCGAAGGCGGCGGCTCTCGCGCCGCGCGCGTGCCCGCCTTCGGCGTAATACAGCGCGTCGCGCATGTCCCACACCTGCGCGGCGTAGGGCCCCGTGCCGCCGACCATGCGCATGCACGCGTCCAGCGCGCTGACGCACATCGTCTGGCAGCCCCGGCGCAGGTTGTTGAGCGCAAGACACAGGTACGCCGTGCAGTGCATCGGCTCTTTGGCGAGCAGCGACAGCAGCACGCGGTCGGACGCGGTAAAGCTCTGCATGTCGGAATAGGTCGTCGCCAGTTCGAGCGCCAGCCCCGCGTCGTCCAGCGCGCCCGCGCGCGCCTTGCGATAGAGCGTCACCGCGTCCTGATACCTTGCCGCCCTGCGGCTGCGCGAAGCGGCGCTGCGCCAGTAATCGGCGCTGCGCTCGAAGGATACGACATTGCGCGGGCGTGCGGTCTCCATGCTGCCTCCTTGTCCGGTCATGGCATCAGCGCGAGCAGCTCGTCTTTGGAAAAATGCTGCGCCGCGCGGCAGAAATGGCAGGTCAGCGTCGCTTCGCCGTCTTCGTCGATCATGCTTTGCAATTCGCTGCGCCCCATCGCGGTCAGCGCGCGCGCCATGCGCTCGCGGCTGCAGTCGCACTGCCACGCGAGCGGGTTTCTGGATAAAATCTCCATGTTCAGCCCCGCGAACCAGCCTTCCATCAGTTCGTCCAGCGTGTTCTCCGCCATGTCGCGGCTCGCGCCCGAAAAGAGCATGGCGCGCACCTCGAGCGCCTCGAGCAGGCTTTCCGAGCAGTCGGGCATCGCCTGAATCAGCACGCCGCCGCAGGAAAGCACCGCGCCGCCCTGTACGTGCGCGCCGAGCGACACGAGCGAGGGGATCTGCTCGGAGAGCGTGTAATACTGCGCGAAATCCTCGCCCAGCCCGCCCGACACGAGCTTGCAGCGCCCGATGTACGGGTCGCCCTTGCCTTCGTCCTTGATGACCGTGATCGTCCCGTCGTTTCCGACGAACCCCGGTACGTCGGCGCTGCCGTCTTGAAGCTGTGCAAGCTCCGCCTGCGGGTGTTCGCAGGTCGCCTTGACGAGCCCGCGCCGCGCCACGGCGGTCATTTTTCCGCCCGCTCCGCCGCCTGCGACGATGACGGTCACGCTGTCGTTTTCGCCCTTTTGCATGGCGGCGAGCATGCACGCGCCCGTCATGAGCCGGCTGAGCGCCGCCGCGCCCGCGTCCGACGTTTGGTGGATATCGGCGGCAATACGCGAGAGCGCCGTCGTGCGCAACACCAGCGCGCGCGCCTCGCCGCCGCCCAGCAGGATATGAACGATCTCGTCAGGATAATACATACTGTCTCCTTACGCATGTGATGTGCCAGCGCTGGTCGCCCGCGCGCGGCGGCGTTTCGCGCATGTCGCCGAAAAACCGGATGTCCTCGAAGCCGGCGTCGGAAAGCCAGTCCGTCAGCTCGTCTTGCCCGTGCGCGCGCTGCGTCTGCGTTTCGTCGATGCGCGCGTAGCTTCCGTCCGTGTTGCGAACAAAGATTGCAAGCCGCATGTCCACGGTCTTCTGCGTCGCGCGCCACGCGTTTTCCCAATGCAGGCACAGGTCGTCCTCGATTTGCCCGAGCGTGTTGTCGCCCAGCGTTTTTTCGAGTTTTTCGGGCGTGGACACGTCCAGCGCCAGCACGCCGCCGGGCAAGAGCGTGTCCGCCGCCGCGTGGAAAAAGCGCCGTGCGCGTTCGGGCGTTACAAGGTAATTCACGCCGTCGCACGTACAGAGCACCGCGCGCTGCCGTTTGTGCAGCGACAACTTTTGCATGTCCTGACACACGAACGCGACCTTGCCGGACAGCCCCTGCCGCGCCGCCTTTTGCACGGCGACGGCGAGCATGTCGGGCGACGCGTCCACGCCCGTCACGCGGAAGCCCATGCGCGCCAGCGGCAGCGTCAGCGCGCCCGTTCCGCAGGCGCATTCGCAGAGCGCGCCGTCCGTCACGCCGCGCAGGGCGAGCAGGCGCGCGTAGTGCCGCGCCCAAGCCTCGTAATCCACATCCCGCATCAGGCGGTCGTACACGTTTGCGAACGCGCCGTACACTTGGCTATTTATCCTTCCGTCGTCTTTTGCCGCCGACCAGCCCGCCGATGCGGCCGGTCTCCTCGGTCGTAAGTCCGCCCCATCCGACGCGTCGGAGCTTGTCCTCCAGCCCCAGCTCGCGCGCCGCCTCGTATTTCTGGCGTTCCTCGGGCGTTAAAAAGCGCATGCCCCTTCCCCCTTTGGGGATAGCTTATCCCGCGCGGGGGCTGGGGATTCCGCGCGTTATTGCGGCTCGGTCGGCTGCTCTTCGGGCTCGTCCTCGTCGTCGTCCTCCTGCGAGAGCCCGCGCCCAACCTCCGCGCCCTCGATGTGCGGGTTGATGTATTTATCGAACACAGAGTTGGTGAAGGAGGCGAAGACAAAGCGCGCTAGCCCGTTGCCGATGAGCAGGTAATACCCCGCGAGCGCGAGCAGCGCGTATTCAAAGGCGCTGGTGAAGTACATCACCGCCGCCGCGATCAGCGTCGGAACGAGCATCACGAGCCGCACGCCGACCGTCTGCGGCAGCCGCGCGATGGCGAGCATCAGGCTGTTTTTGACGAGCTGGCGGAACTTCATGGTGTACGTCACCATCATGGGGTACATGAACACCAAGCCCAGCAGCCACACGACCGACAGCGACACCACCAGCATCTGCGGTACGATGAACAGGATGTTCTGCTGCGCCATGTTGCCGTAAAACTGCCAGCAGACGACGGCGATCAACGGGATAAAGCCCGTGATCGTCGACACCGCGAGCGCCTGTTTCCAGTTCGCTTTCAAAGCGTCTTTGAAGTCCGACCAGACGAAGGCGTGCTCGTCGCGCGCCCAGTTGCGCGTGACATACGCCATGCCCGCCGAGAACGGCCCCGTGATGGCGATGGCGGGAATCAGGAACAGGCAGGTGCTCATGAGCAGCGAATTGAGATGGCCGGTGAAGTCGTTTGCGATCTGGATGTCGATGTCCGTCACGCCCTCCGCGCCTTCCTGCACCATCGTCACCGAGTTGATCGCGCCGATTGCGCCGAAGATTAGCACGGACAAAAGATACATGATGGGAATCCACGCGACGACGCACATCATGTTCATGCGAAACAGCCCCGACAGGCGCACGCGCAGCATTTCCCAGAAAAGCTGCCAGCGGTTCTTGGGCAAATCGTCCTTCTGAAAATCACCCTTGCCGCTTTTTCCATAATAATAGCTGTTCATGAGTTTCCCAAACATCGAGCGCGCCTCCTACATGCGTTTATCCACCGTGCAGTATAGCATACTCTCGCGAAAAATGCAAAAACCATATGCCATTGCGCGCGTTCCGCCACATTTCTGTACTTTTTCTGTTTATCGGTTGCGCGAAAGGCGTTTGGGGCGTATGATACCACACAAGCGCGGTACGGTTTCAGCCCGGTGGGCGGATTCAGTCCCGCATGAAATGAGGAGGGGAACATCATGGAGCGCGTGTACAATTTTTCGCCCGGACCGTCGGCGCTGCCCGAGCCGGTGCTTGCCAAGGTGCAACAGGAGCTTGTCAATTACCCCGGCGCGGGCATGTCGGTCATGGAAATGAGCCACCGCAGCGCCATGTATCTGGATATCTTCAACGACGCCGTCGCGGGCATCACCGACCTCATGAACATCCCCGACACGCACGCCGTGCTGCTGCTGCAGGGCGGCGCGACGCAGCAGTTTTCGGGCGTGCCTTTGAATCTGACGAAAAACGGCAAGGCGGATTACATCGACAGCGGCAACTTCGCCAATGTCGCCGCCAAGGAAGCCGCGCGGTATACCAGCGTCAACACCGTCGCCTCCAGCCGCGCCGATACCTATACCTATATCCCCGATTGGCGCGGCAAACTCGACCCAAGCGCCGATTATCTGCACATCACCACCAACAACACCATTTACGGTACGCGGTATGTAGAGCTGCCCG
Organism: uncultured Oscillospiraceae bacterium; assembly: GCA_964512175.1. GTDB lineage: Bacteria > Bacillota > Clostridia > Christensenellales > Aristaeellaceae > CAZEIC01. Next base: position 12,082 of record CAZEIC010000076.1, read on the forward strand.
AGGGCGACGCGCCGCTGGTGGCGGATATGTCGTCCAACATATTGAGCGAGGTCTACGACGTGTCCAAGTTCGGCGTGATCTACGCCGGCGCGCAGAAGAACATCGGTCCCGCGGGGCTGTGCGTCGTCATCGTGCGTAAGGATTTGCTCGGGAACGCCTCCGCCGCCTGTCCCAAGCTCATGAACTGGCAGCTTCAGCTGGAAAACGGCAGCATGATCAACACGCCCAACACCTTCGGCATCTATGTCGCGGGGCTGTGCTTCCAGTGGCTCAAGGGCTTGGGCGGCGTGCCCGCCATCGAAAAGGTCAACATCGAAAAAGCGGCGCTGCTCTATGATTACCTCGATGAATCCAAGCTCTACAAAGCGCCCGCGCAAAAGGAATTTCGCAGCCGCATGAACGTGACGTTCGTCACCGGGGACGCCGATTTGGACAACGCCTTTGTCAAGCAGGCGGCGAAGGCGGGCTTGGTGAACCTCAAGGGACACCGTTCGGTCGGCGGCATGCGCGCCAGCATCTACAACGCCATGCCGGTCGAGGGCGTGAAGAAGCTCATCGCCTTCATGAAGGAGTTTGAAAAGAATGTATAAAATCAAGACCATGAACGCCATCTCGGACATCATTTTCGACGCGCTCTCGACGGACGCGTACATTGTTTCCCCGGATGAAACCGCGCCCGACGCGGTTCTGGTGCGATCAGCGTCCCTGCACGATGCCCAGCTGCCGGATACCCTGCTTGCGATCGCGCGCGCCGGCGCTGGGGTCAACAACATCCCCATCGACAAGTGTTCGGAGCGCGGAATCGTGGTCTTCAACACCCCCGGCGCGAACGCAAACGCGGTGTCCGAGCTGGTGATGGCGGGACTGCTGCTCTGCGGGCGCGATATCGCGGGCGGGCTTGCGTGGGCGCAGGGGTTGAAAGGGCAGGAAGGCATCGCCAAGCTCGTGGAAAAGGGGAAGGGGCAGTTCGTCGGCGCGGAGCTGCGCGGCAAAACGCTGGGCGTGATAGGCCTTGGCGCGATCGGCGCGCTGGTCGCCAACGCGGCGGCGAACGGTCTTGGTATGAACGTGATCGGTTATGACCCGTACATCTCGGTCGAGCACGCGTGGTCGCTTTCGCGCGCCATCCACCGCGCATCCGATATCGACGCGCTGATTGCCGCGAGCGATTATCTTTCCATCCATGTGCCGCTGATTCCCGCCACCAAGGGCATGGTAAGCGCCGCGTTCCTTGCCAAAATGAAACCCGGCGCGTCGCTGCTCAATTTCAGCCGCGCCGAGCTTGTGGACGCCGCCGTCGTCAAGGACGCGCTCGCCTCCGGCAAGCTCGCGCGCTACGTCACCGATTTCCCGACGGACGAGCTGCTTGGGGTGAAGAATCTCGTGTGCCTGCCGCATCTGGGCGCGTCCACGCCCGAGAGCGAGGAAAACTGCGCGGCGATGGCGGCGGCGGAGCTGCGCGATTATCTGGAGCGCGGCGTGATTCGCAACAGCGTCAACTTGCCCGATATCGCGCTTGCCGCGCCCGAGGGCAGCCGCGTGCTGGTGATTCACGAAAACGAACCGGGGCTGGTGTCGGGCATCTCCTCGGCGATCTCGGCGCGCGGCATCAACATCCTCAACATGCTCAACAAGAGCAAAGGGAAATATGCCGTCACCGTGCTCGAACTCGCCAAATCCCCCGACGACGCGCTGCTTTCTACGCTCGCGGCGCTCGCGCAGGTCATCCGCGTGCGGCTGATCCCGTAAAAATGGGCTTGCGTTTTCCGCGGGTTTGCGGTATGATACAAAAGCCGTGTGTGTCTGTCGGGTCCCGTGCGATGTCATGGTGTGAACCCTGTCAGGTCCGGAAGGAAGCAGCAGTAAGCGCAAGTTGGGA
>CAZEIC010000077.1:0-13939 GCA_964512175.1 uncultured Oscillospiraceae bacterium
TGGAAGGGGCTGCACTGACCGTCGTAGTTCCAGCTGCCGGAGAGCAGTTCGCGGAGCGCCCAGCGGTTGCAGTCAAAGCCCATGACGATGACTTTGCCGTCCACGCCGTGCGTGATGCCCGCTTCGTCCAGCGCCGCGACCGCGCCGCGCGCCATGCCGTCGTTCTCGGCGTAGACGATGTTGAAGGCTTCGCCCGAGTTGATGACCGACTCGGTGATTTTCTTGGCTTCGGCTTCGTCCCACGTGGCGGTCTGCTGCACGACGAGCTTCCAGTTTTCATTGGCGGCGACCTGCTCGTCCAGAGGACCGGTGCGCCCGATCTGCGCGTCGGACGCCATCGCGCCCTGAATGTGGATGATGTTGTAAGCGTCGAGGTTCAGCGCCTTGAGCCATTCCACGGCGAGGATGCCCTGATTGCGCATGTCGGACACGACCGCCGCTTCGTACAGGCTCTCGTCACAGTCGATCATGCGGTCAAACAGGAACACGCCGATGCCCGCTTCCTTGGCGGAGGCAAGGACGGTGTCCCAGCCGGTGGTCTCGGCGGCGGAAATCAGCAGGTAGTCCACGCCGTCGGTGATGAACTGCTGGGCGGCGGAGAGCTGTTCGTCGTTCTTGAGGCTGTAGAACGCCTTGGTAACGTAGCCGTTCTCATTGGTGAACACGCGCTCGAAGTCCTTGACGTTGGCTTCGCGATAGCCCGACTCCGAGGGGGGATTGTTGACGATGCCGACCGTGATGTCGTCGGCGAGCGCGGCGCACGCGCCGAGCGTCATCAGCAGCGCGAGGACGATGGCAAGCAGCTTTTTCATGGTGAAAACCTCCCGTTTTATTCGCCCGAACGCTTCGGGCGTTCTCCGATTGACATTCTACTATATGTATGTTCGGATAACATTCACTATCTTTTCAAGTTTTTAGCAACATTTTTGGTTCTTCGCCGCCGCCAAGAAAAACTAGCGTGTTCTTTCGGCGGAATGACACATTTTTTCGATTTGATGCAATCGGCGAGCGCGTGTGGTATAATCGCGGTGAACACAACATGGAGGACGTTTCGCATGCCAAAGCGCGCGCGCAGGGATCGCCGCAAGGCGAGCATCGAGCGCCAGATCAACAAGCTGCTGATGACGGTCACGCTGTCGATGATGCTCATCGTCGTGGCGCTGGTCGCCATGCTGCTGTCCTTCAACGGGCAGTACCGCAGCGTGCTACAAAACGCCAATACCGCCGCCGACTTCAACATGGAGTTCAAGGACGCAATCGACCTGAAGATGTACATCCACGTCATCCAGCCGCGCGGCGAAGACGCGGAGGGCAGCCTGCCGATGCAGGAGCTGAACGACGCGGTGGCGGTGCTGCACAGGCTGGAGAAGACGACCACGCTGCGCGACAACCGCTGGCGCATCAAGAGCATGCTCAACATGTGCGAGAACCTGCGCGCGTACATGCTGGAGATCGCCGCGTCCGAGCGCTACGACGACCGCGTGGAGCTGCTGGAGCGCAACATTCGCGGCGAAACGGGGCTGACGGTGCTCATCGAAACCTACATGCACGAATATCTGGACGACGAAGTGCGCGAACTGGCGCGCCTGCAAAAAGAGCTGGGCATGCAGATGTCGCTGGTCATCTTCTGCACGGTGGCGGGCGTACTGGCGGTCTCCGTGCTGATGCTGTCGTACTCGGTGCGCGTGGCGCGGCGCATCACCGCGCCCATCGGCGCGCTGGCGAGCAAGGCGCGCAGGCTCGGCGAGGGCGTGTTCTCGGTCGCGCCGGTCGAAACCGACACCACCGAGCTTTTGACGCTCGACGCGGGCTTCAACGAAATGGCGGCGCGCGTCAACGCGCTGATGGAAAAGCAGAAGGAAGACCAGCAGGTGCTCAGGCGCGCGGAACTGGAGCTATTGCAGGCGCAGATCAACCCGCACTTCCTCTATAACACGCTGGACTCCATCGCCATCCTCGCCGAGATGCACCGCGACGAGGACGTGATCACGATGGTCACGATGCTCTCGGTATTCTTCCGCAACTCGCTGAGCCGGGGCAAGGACATCATCACGCTGCGCGAGGAGCGCGAGCACGTCGAAAGCTACCTGTCCATCCAGCAGATCCGCTACAGCGATATCCTGCGCTACGAAATCGACATCCCGGAAGAACTGCTCTCGCGCCGCGTGCCCAAGCTCATCCTGCAGCCGCTGGTGGAAAACGCGCTGTACCACGGCGTGAAATATAAGCGCGCGATGGGCAGGATCGTCATCGACGGGCGCGACGCGGGCGAGGACATGCTATTGCGCGTGATGGACAACGGCGCGGGCATATCGGAGGAGCAGCTCAAGGCGCTGCGCGCGGGCGTGTACGAGGACAACCACACCGGGCTTGGGCTGGTCAACGTGCACAAGCGCATCCGGCTCTACTGCGGCGAGCCGTACGGGCTGTCGTTCGAGAGCGCGGCGGGGCAGGGCACGACGGTGTCCATCCTGCTGCCCAAGACCATCCGAACGGAGGAAACCGCCGATGAAATGTAAGCTGGCGCTGCTGCTGATGGCGGCGGCATTGCTGCTCGCCGGGTGCGCGGCGCGCGAAAGCGCCGACGAAGCCCCGGACGAGTTTATCGTCGTGGGCTTTTCGCAGGTGGGCGCGGAGAGCGACTGGCGAAACGCCAACACAAGGAGCATGCAGGAAGCGCTGTCGGCGGAGAACGGCTTCCGCCTGATCTTCGACGACGGGCAGCAAAAGCAGGAGCGGCAGATCACCGCCATCCGCAACTTCATCCAGCAGGAGGTGGACTACATCGTGCTCGCGCCCATGTGCGAGACGGGCTGGGACACCATCCTCTCGGAAGCGAAGGCGGTCGGCATCCCGGTGATCGTGGTCGACCGCATGATCGAGGTGTCGGACGAAAGCCTGTTCACCTGCTGGGTCGGTTCGGATTTCTACCACGAGGGCAAGCTCGCCGTGCAATGGCTCGACCGGCGCTTCGGCGACGCGCCGCTGCGCATCGTCCATTTGCAGGGCAATATCGGCTCGTCCGCGCAGCTCGGGCGCACGCGAGAGCTGGACGCGGGGCTGGCGGCGCACCCGAATTGGACGCTCGCCGCCCGCGAAAGCGGCGAATTCACGCAGGCGAAGGGGCAGGAGCTGACGCGCGCGCTCATCGAACGCGGCGCGGATTTCAACGTGATATACGCCGAGAACGACAACATGGCGTACGGCGCGATCAACGCGCTGCGCGAGGCGGGCAAAACGCCGGGCAAGGACGTGACGATCCTCTCGTTTGACGCCAATCGCGCGGCGCTGGAGATGACGCTGCGCGGCGAAATCAGCTTCAACGTCGAATGCAACCCGCTGCACGGCCCGCGCGTGCGCGCCATCATCGAAAAGCTCGAGGCTGGCGAAGCCCCGCCGAAATTGACGTTCGTCGAGGAAACGTCGTTCGACGCGGAAACCATCACGCAGGCGGACATCGACAAGCGCGGGTACTGACGCGGGGCGCGGCGAAAGTAAGAGAGAATAGTGAATAGTGAAGAAGGGTTTGTCATGAATGGGTACGTGCCGCGTTCGTTCCCTTCATCGACCATCATTTCTTCACTCTTCACTTTTCCTTATTACTTCATAAATTTCGCGCGTTCGCGCGGAACTCCTTGGGCGTGATCCCCTCCGACTTGCGGAACACATGGCTGAAATAATTTGGCTCGTTATAGCCGATTTCGACGGCGATCGCGGCGAGGCGCATGTCGGTCGTGGCGAGCAGTTTCTTCGCCTGTTTGACGCGCAAGCCCGTCAGGTAGCCGATGAACGGCGTGCCGACCGTCTGCGAGAACACGGTGGAAAAGTGCGCCGCGCTCATGCCGACATGCCGCGCCACGCTCATGAGCGATATGTTCGGGTCGCAGTAATGCTCGCGGACGTATTCCTCGGCGCGGCTGACGACGTGGCTGCGGCGGATGCTCTGCGCGCGCTCGCCGTGCACCGATACCGCCTTGCGCAGCAGTTCCTCGGCGAGCTTTTCAAAGGATTCGCGGCTGTCGGACGCGGTGAGGATGTCGTACTGGCTGCTGATTTGCGCGGAAATGTCCTTCGCGTCCGCGCCCGGGGTCGCGCGCTCGATGAGCCGCACCGTCATTTTGAGGATGCCGATGAGCGTGGAATAGCGCAGCAGCATGCTGTCAAAGCGCTCGCCGCCGAAGCATTCGCGCAGCAGCGCGGGCACGTCCTCCTCCGCGGAGGCAAGCAGCCGTTCCTGAAAGCGCTCGTCAAAGGGGCTGTCGAAATTGAGCAGCTCGACCGTGATCTGCGCGGTGTCGTTCGCGTCGATGACGCGCCCGGTCGCCATGCCAGCCGCCTTGTCCAGCAGGTCCTTGGCGGTCGCATACGCCGACGGCACGGCGCTGACGCGCGATACCGTGTTGCCCACGACCGTGGTGATGACCGGGCAGATCTCGCACAATTCGTGCCGGAAGATGGCGATGACTCGGTAGGTGTCCTCGTTGAGCGCGTCGGTTTTCACGCCGCCCAGCAGCAGCGTCAGCCTGTCCGCCTCGTTGAAGTAATACAGCGGGATCGCAAGCTCGCCCGCCAGCGCGGTCGCGCGCGCGCGCAGCAGCCGATGATCGACGCTTTGCCCGTCGAAGCTCATCAGCACGACCTGATAGTACGGGTGCAGCACCGGCACCTCCAGCGTGCGCGCGCGTGAAATGAGCACGTTGGTGTCGGCGCTGCCGTGCAGAAGCTGGCGCATGAAGTGCTGGTGCAGCGCGGTGTGCATTTCGTCCTCGTCATAGCCCGCGGGCAGCGCGGCGCGCTCCCTGCGCGCGTCGATCTGCCGCGCCATTTCCTCGATCGCCTTGCTCAAATCGCCCGAACGGATGGGCTTGAGCAGGTACATGTCCACGCCCAGCGCTATCGCTTTCTGCGCGTAGGAAAAGTCCCCGTAGCCGCTGATGATGACGATTTTGAGCCACGGCATCATGGCTTTCAGGTGGCGGATGAGGTCAAACCCGTCGAGGAACGGCATGCGGATGTCGGTCAGGAGGATGTCGGGCATCAAGTCCTGCATCATGGACAGCGCCATCTCGCCGTCGGACGCTTCGCCGCAGAACACATACGGCCCCGCCATGCCTTCGATGACGTGCCGGATGCTCTGCCGGATCAAATGCTCGTCCTCGACCACGAATATCTGGTACATGCCGCCCTCCCAAGCGCCGATTTGCGATTGTGCTCGCTTCAGTATACCATTTCGTAGGATTTCCTGTCAAATACGGCGGATGATTGACACATTTTACAGGATATGGTATATAAGAAACAGAAACGCAAAACGGCGCGATACGGCTTGGACACCGTGACAGGAGTTCCGCTATGCTCGACACATTGTACCGCCTGAGATTCGATTACCGCCGCCGCCGGGGGCTGGCAAAGACGCTCAACCAGCTCAACACCGGGCTGGTCAACGTGCTTGCGGGCGCGTACTACGCCTGCGTGCAGCCAAAGAAACCGGGGAAGGACGCAAGCGCGCCGCCTGTCATCGTCAATTTCACGACCTACGGCGACCGCGTTTCGCTCGTCGCGCCGTGCGCGAGCAGCTTACTTCGGCAGGATTACGGCAATTTTCGCGTCGTCCTCTGGCTGTCGGAAACCGAATACCAAAGCGCGGACGCGCTGCCGGACGCGCTGAAAAAGCTGATGGCGCGCGGGCTGGAGGTCGCGTTCGTGCCCGACTTGCGCTCGTACAAGAAAATTTACTTCGCGGCGGAGCGCTTCCCGGACACGCTGCTCGTCACGGCGGACGACGATTTTTTCTATCCCGAAAGCTGGCTGTCCGACCTCGTGAAGACGCATGCGCGCTATCCCAACGCCGTCGCGTGCCACCGCGCGCACAGAATGACGCTCGACGAGCGCGGCGCGCTGGCGGGCTATAAGCAATGGGACTGGTACGCGAACGGCGCGACGGGGCCTTCGCACAGCCTGCACATACTGTCGGGCGCGGGCGCGCTGTTCCCCGTCGGCTTTTTCGACGCGGCGTTCTTTGACAGGGATGCAATCCAAGCCTGCTGCCCGACGACAGACGACATCTGGCTGAAGTTCCACGCGCTGCGGCGCGGCGTGCCCGTCGTCAAGGCGCGCGCGTATTCCAAGAGTCTTGTTTGCGTGCGCGGCACGCAGGAAACGACGCTATACCACCAAAACGAGCGCGACCGCAACGACGCGGCGCTGCAGGCGCTGCAGGAGCGGTTTGGCTTCTCCATCGCCGGGACGCTTGCCAAGGAGGGCGAAACGCCATGATGGACGACGAGCAACGGCTGACGGAGCGGATTTTCGCGGGGCTGGACTGCGGCATACTGGCGGGGCACATCGAGAAAGACGGCGGCTTCACCGTCCGCTATGCCAACGACCCGTTCTTTGCCATCTGCGAGTATGACCGGGACGCGCTGCTGGCGCGCTACGCGGTCGATTTGACGACGGGCGTATACGAAGACGACCTGCCCGCCATGCGGAAACTGTTGTCCGACATCCTGACGCGCCGCGTCGGCGGCAAGCTGGTGTACCGTTTCGTCACGCCGTCGGGCAAGCACAAATGGGTGTCCATCAGCGTGCGCGTCGAACAAAACGACGACGGCACGGCGGAGACCATCGCCACCTACTTCGACGTGACCGCCGAGCACGCCACCGCCATCCGCCTACGCGAGAGCGAAAAAATGCTCAAACAGGCGACCGAGCACGCGGGGCTCATGTGCTGGCGGTACGACCTCAAAACGGGGCGCGCCACGCTCGACGCGCGCCTGCAGCGCGAGTTCGGGCTGCCCGCCGTCATCACGTACAGCCCCGAAGCGTCCGTCATCCAGAGCGTCGTGCACAAGGACGATCTGCGCGCGTGGATGGCGGGCGAGGGCAGGGTACGCGCGGGCGCGCGGCAGACGGTCTTCGACGCGCGCGTGCTGCCCAAGGACGGCGCGGTGCGCTGGGCGCGCTTTTGCATCACGACGGTGCGCTCGGACGCGGGCGAACTGTCCTCGACCATCGGGACGATGCTCTACATCGACGATGAAAAGGAGCTGGCGACGCAGTTCGAGCTGGAAAAGAGCCGCCCCTCGCTCGGCGAGGAGAACCTGCTCGCGCACGCGCTTATCAACCTGACGACGGGCGAATCGCTGGAATACCTGTACCGCGACGGGCGCGAAGTGCCGCCGGAGGACAGGCTTTCGCTCGCGGACGAGGGCATGATCGCGCGCTGGCTGGTGGACGACGACGAAAAGGCGCGCTTCCGCGCGGCGACGGGCAGACAGGCGCTGCTTGCGTGCTTCGCGCGCGGCGAAACGGAGTTCAAGCTCGATTACCGGCGGCGCATGCCGGACGGCGATATCCTCTGGGTGCGCAATATTTTGCGCCTGCTGCGCGACCCGAGCGGCACGGACGTGCTGCTGTTTACCTACCGCTACGACGTGGACGAGGAAATTTTACAGGAGCAGACGTACCGCAGCCTCGCCTCCGCGAGCTACGACTACGTTGTGCGCCTGTACGGAAAGACCGGGCGCTTTTTGACCATCCCGCTGGGCGACGACACGCACGCCATGCCGCCCGAGCGCGGCGAGGATTTCGACGCGGCGGCGCTGGACATCATCGAGCGCTACGTCGTCTCCGAAGACCGCGCGCTGGCGCGCGAGAACATGCTGCTGCGAAACATCCGCGAGCGCCTCGACAAGCAGGGGCGGCGGCAGTTTTCCTGCCGCGAGACCATCGACGGCAGCGTGCGGTACAAGAAAATTATCCAGTACAGCCTTGACCCGCTGCGCGAAATCATCATCGTCACGCGCGAGGACGTCAGCCCGCTGGTGCGCGCCGAAATGGAGAAAAACGCCGCGCTCGCAACCGCGCTCGAAGCGGCGAACGCCGCGAGCCGCGCCAAATCGCAGTTTCTGTCGCGCATGAGCCACGAGCTGCGCACGCCCATGAACGCCATCATCGGGCTGTCTGCGCTCGCCGCCGCCGATGTGGACGACCCCGCCGCCATGGAAGACGCCATCGGCAAAATCGGCATGTCGGCGCGCTACCTGCTCTCGCTCATCAACGACATCCTCGAAATGTCGCGCATCGAATCGGGGCGCATGACGCTCAACGAGGCGGCGTTCGACTTTGAACGCCTGCTGTCGGCGGTCAACGCCATCATCTATCGGCAGGCGAGCGACAAGGACGTGGACTATGACGCGATCATCGCGGGGTTCACCGAGACTGTGTACGTCGGCGACGCGACCAAGCTCCAGCAGATCCTCATCAACGTGCTGGGCAACGCCGTCAAGTTCACCAATCCCGGCGGCAAGGTCACGCTGCAAATCGAGCAGATCCGGCGCGCGGGCGACAAGGCGACGCTGCGGTTCACCGTCAGCGACACGGGCGTAGGCATCGACGAAAAGTTCCTGCCGCACCTGTTCGACGTGTTTTCGCAGGAGGAATCGAGCTTCACGTCGGCGTCCACCGGCACGGGGCTGGGGCTTGCCATCACCAAGAGCATGCTGGACATGATGAATGGGCGCATCAGCGTGCGCAGCATCAAAAACATCGGCTCGGTGTTCACCATCGAGGTCACGCTGGGCGTTTCGGAGGAAAGCGGCAAGCGCCTGCGGCTGCTCGCCTCCATGAACCTGCAGGACATGAAAGCGCTCATCGTAGACGACGACGTGATCGTGTGCCAGACGACCGAAAACATATTGCAGACCATGGGCATGCGCGCCGAATGGGTCACGTCGGGCGCGCAGGCGATCGAGCGCGTAGCGTGCGAGCATCGGGAGAACCGCGATTTTGACACGATCTTTGTCGACTGGAAAATGCCCGAGATGGACGGCATCGAGACCACGCGGCAGATTCGGCGCATCGTGGGGCCCGACGTGACGATCATCATCATCACGGCGTATGACTGGAAGAGCATCGAAGGGCAGGCGCGCGAGGCGGGCGTTGATTTGTTCATGGAAAAGCCGCTGATGCAGTCCTCGGTCGTCAGCGCGTTCGAGCGCATCTTCTCGCAGGGCGGCAAGGCGGCGCAGCGGCAGGCGATCAGCTTCGATTTCACGGGCAGGCGGCTGTTGCTGGCGGAGGATCACCCGCTGAACGTCGAGGTCGCCAAGCGCATGCTCGAAAAGGTGGGCGCGGAGGTCGTGCTCGCGGCGAACGGGCTGGAGGCGCTGGAAGCGTTCGCGACCGCCGAGCCGAATTTCTTCGACGCTATCCTCATGGACATCCGCATGCCGGTCATGGACGGGCTGACGGCGGCGCGCAATATCCGCAGCCTCAAAAAGCAAGGCTCCAAGACCGTGCCCATCATCGCCATGACCGCCAACGCCTTTGACGAGGACGTGGAGCTGTCGCTGGCGCACGGCATGGATGCGCACATCATCAAGCCGCTTGACCCGCAATTGCTCTGCGCGACGCTGCTCAAGCTGATGCTCGCGCACGACAAGCGGCAGTAGGAACGAGGAGTATGGCGATGCTGGAAATCATGGTGCGGTATCACGGCGAGCATGTCCGTCGGCTGGAGAAAACGCCGGTCGGCGACTGGCTCGACCTGGCGAGCGCCGAGGACGTGACGCTCAAGGCGGGCGAATACCGCGCGCTGTCGCTCGGCGTGTCCATGCGGCTGCCGGAGGGTTACGAGGCGCACATCGCGCCGCGCAGCTCGACGTTTCAGAGGTACGGCATCCTGCAAACCAACGGCGTGGGCGTTGTGGACAATGCGTACTCGGGCGACGGCGACGTTTGGCGCATGCCGGTCTACGCCACGCGCGACACCGTGATCCGCGCGGGCGACCGCATCTGCCAGTTCCGCCTCATGCCCGTCATGCCGCCCGTGACGCTGACCGAGGTCGCGCGCCTGCCGGACAAAGACCGGGGCGGGCTAGGCTCGACAGGGAGATAAAAAACGCCGCGTGATTACGCGGCGCGAATTTTGAAGTTGGGCAGCGTTAATAATCCGCGCTGTACGGCATGACCGCGACGATCTCATCCTCGATATAGATGATGCGGTACAGCGTCGAGCCGAAATCGTCGTACAGGCTGGAGAACTCGGCGGCGCTCGCGGCGCGGTAGGCGGTGGAGATGTTGCCGCCATAATAGAAGATGCAGTTATCGGCGCAGGCGTATTTATAGAGGTAGGAAGAATCGTTATAGAAGGAGGACAGGTTCGTGCCGTTGGTGTACTTGAGCGTCACAAGGTCGGCGGCAATGTGCCACACGCCCTTGGAATCGGTGTATACGCTGTTGATGTACCCGGCGGACGAGCGCGTGCGGCGCTCCGACGGGCGGCGCTGGAGGTAGACGGTGTAGATCGTCTGCGTGCCGTCCTGCGCGCGGCAGATGATCGTCACCGCCTGCGGGTCGTCGGTCATCTGGATGATCTGCGATTCGTGCCCCGACTGCACGTACTGCCCGTTGACGGTGATCGTCGCGGTCGCGTCGGCGCACTGCGGCGTGAACTTGACGCGCGAGACCCAGCTTGCGACGGTGAGCAGGTAGGTGGTGGTGTACGGGTCAAAGCCCGTTGGCAGCATTTTCCCGGTGTTGGGGCAGTTATGCGTCAGCCCGGACAGGCGAACCGAGCCCGTCTGCCCGTCCGCGAGCGCAAAGGGCGCGCAGGACACAAGCAGCGCCAGCGCGAGCGAGAGAGCCAAAAGTTTCTTCATGGACATGTCCTCCTTGCGTGTTTTCAACCATATAAACGCACGCGGCGGCACGTTTCATGCCGTTTAGCAAAAAATTACTCCCGGACGAACGCGTCGTAAATCGCGCGCACGGCGGTCTCAAAATCGCCCTCGTCCACGCCCAGTATAATCGAAATCTCGCTCGACCCCTGGTCGATGGTGCGAATCGACACGCCCTGCGAGGACAGCGCGGTCATCAGCCGCGCCGCCGTGCCGTAGTTGCGCACCATGCCGCGCCCGACGGTCGCAATCAGCGCCAAATCGTCGTGCACCGTCACCGCGTCGGGCGACACAAGCTCCATGATGCGCGCAATCAGCCTGTCGCGGTAGGCGGCGATGGCTTTCCGTTCGACGACCACGCACATGGTGTCGATGCCGGTCGGCAAATGCTCGAAGCTCACGCCAAGCTCCTCGAACGCCTGCAAAACGCGCTTGCCAAAGCCCAGCTCGTTGTTCATCATGTCCTTTTCAATGGAGATGATGGAAAAGCCCTTGCGCCCGGCAACGCCCGTGATGACGTGCGTGGGCGCAGCCGCCGCGCCCGAATAGTGGATGACCGTGCCGGGGTGCAGCGGGTCGTTGGTGTTGCGGATGTTGGTCGGGATGCCCGCTTTGCGCACCGGGAACACCGCGTCCTCGTGCAGCACCGTCGCGCCCATGTACGATAGCTCGCGCAGCTCGCGGTAGGTGATCTGCGCGATGTACTGCGCATCGGGCACGATGCGCGGGTCCGCCATGCGGAAGCCCGTCACGTCGGTCCAGTTCTCGTATACGTCTGCGTTGACCGCGCGCGCCACCAGCGCGCCAGACACGTCTGAGCCGCCGCGCGAGAACGTGTGGATCGCGCCGGTATCGTCCGCGCCGTAAAAGCCGGGAATGACCGCGCGCGCAAGCGGCGTGAGCGCGCTTTTGATGAGCGCGTCCGTTTCTTCCTCCATCAGCGCGCCCGCCTCGGTGAAACGGACGACGGTCGCCGCGTCCACGAACGGAACGCCCAGATAGCAAGACAGGAGCAGCCCCGAGAGGTATTCGCCGCGGCTCGCGCAAAAGTCGCGCGACGCGCCGGAAGCGATCGTGCGCTCGATTTCGCCGAGCGCCTCGCGCAGCGGACAGTCGATGTCAAGCTCTTCCTGAATCTGGAAATAGCGCGCCGAAACGCGCTCGAACACATGCGTAAACGGCCTGCCTTCGCTCGCGAGCCGATGGCAGGTATATAGCAAATCGGTCACTTTGTCGTCCTCGGGCGCGCGCTTGCCCGGCGCGGACGGGATGATATACCGCCGTTCGGGATCGCCCTCCACGATTTTGCGTACCTTCCGAAACTGCTCCGCGCCCGCAAGCGAGCTGCCGCCGAACTTTGCCGCGATCATGTCGTCCCCTCCACGTCTGCGATAGCCCTTATTGTAGGGATTTGTTGGAATCTTGTCAATCCCTTTCAGAATATGCTATAATACGGTGCGCGTGCGGGCACGCTACGGGCATGGACGATTTCCTGAAAAGGCGCGCCGAGGCGTTCATCGCGGCGGCGGAGCGCGTGGATTTGGCGGCGTACGTGCGCTACGCGACGGACACCAAGCGGCGCATGCGCGACGCGTTCCTGCAGGGCGTGATGCGCGGGCTGGGGCTGCTCATCGGCTTTTCGGTGCTCGGTGCGCTGCTGATGCTGCCGCTGTCGCGGCTGGCGGAGCGCAATCTTCCGGTCATCGGCGATTTTATCGCGGAGATCGTCGAGCTGGTGCGAATGAGGATGCAATGACGTTTTTTACGCTCACGGCGGTCTGGCTGCTGCTGGACAGGCTGACCAAGCGGCTGCTCGCCGGCATCGACCTTGTGTTGATTCCCGACGTGCTCAAGCTGTCCACGGTCTACAACACGGGCATGGCGTTCGGGCTGTTTCAGGGCAGCGCTATCTGGCTGGCGCTGTCGACGCTGGCGGCGGTCGCGCTGTGTTTCCTGCTCGTGCGCCCGTACCGCCCGCGCGGGCTGGCGCAGGCGGCGCTCGGGCTGATGGCGGGCGGCACGCTGGGCAACCTGATCGACCGTGTGCTCTATGGGCGCGTAACCGATTTGTTCGAGCTGCTGTTCATGGATTTCTACATCTTCAACGTCGCGGACGTCGGCGTGACGGTCGGCGCGGCGTTGCTGTGCATCTCGGTGTTTTTTCGGAAGAAGGACTGGGGAAAAGCGACATGAGCGAAAGGCTGGACGTGGCGCTCGCGCGCGAGGGCGTGACGCGCTCGCAGGCGGCGCGGCTCATCCGCGAAGGCCGCGCGACGGTGGACGACCGCGTGGAGACGCGCCCGTCGTTTCGCGTGCCCGAGGGCGCGCGCGCGTCGCTTTCCATCCCCGAGGCGAAGGATTCGACGCTCGCGGCGCAGGATATCCCGCTGGACATATTGTATGAGGACGACTGCCTCGCGGTCGTCGTCAAGCCCTGCGGCATGGTCGTGCACCCGGCGGCGGGCAACCCCGACGGCACGCTCGTCAACGCGCTGCTCTACCGGCTCGATTCGCTCTCGGGCGTCGGCGGCGAAAAGCGCCCGGGCATCGTGCATCGGCTCGACAAGGACACCTCCGGCGTGATGCTCGTCGCCAAGACCGACGCGGCGCATGTCGCGCTCTCGCGGCAGCTTGCCGCGCGCAAGATGGAAAAGCACTACCTCGCGGTGGTCGCGGGCGTGATGAAAGAACCGGAGGGCGAGCTATCCGCGCCCATCGGCAGGAGCGATAAAGACAGGAAAAAAATGGCAATCACGCCGCACGGACGCGAGGCTGTCACGCGCTGGCGCGTGCTCTCGCAGCTTGCCGACCGCGCGCTGCTGGACGTGCACATCCTGACCGGGCGCACGCACCAGATTCGCGTACACATGGCGTCCCTGCACCATCCCGTGCTCGGCGACGTGATCTATGGCACAAAAAACGCTCCCACCGCGCCGCGATTGATGCTGCACGCGTGGAAGCTGTCCTTTGACCACCCGCAGACAGGCGAACGCATGACGTTCGAGCGTCTGCCGGGGTGGGAGATATTGGAAACCGTACCCGAGTTCAAATAAGATAAGCTACACCCTCGCCACGCCGCTTTTCCGCGCGGCTTCCGCGACGGCTTTCGCCACGGCTTTGCCAACGCGCGGGTCGAACGCCTTGGGCATGATATACTCGGGCGAAAGCTCGCTATCCGACACCAAATCGGCGATGGCGCGGCTTGCCGCCATTTTCATGTCCTCGTTGATGTCGCGCGCGCGCACGTCGAGCGCGCCGCGGAA
>CAZEIC010000078.1:0-13768 GCA_964512175.1 uncultured Oscillospiraceae bacterium
CCCCAACGACCCGCGCTTCCTCGATTTGTGCGACGAATACGGGCTGTACGTCGTGGACGAGGCGGATTTGGAATGCCACGGTATCTGCTTTGTGGACGATTACGACGCGATCGCGCGCGACCCGAAATGGCAAAAACAGTTTGTCGACCGCGGCGAGCGCATGGTCTCGCGCGACCGCAACCACGCCTGCGTGATCATGTGGTCGCTGGGCAACGAATCGGGCTACGGCGTGTGCCACGCGGTCATGGCGGACGCGATGCGTGCGCTCGACGACTCGCGCCCCATCCACTATGAAGCCGACCGGGACGCTGTCACTTCCGACGTGGTGTCGCGCATGTACACCGCCGTGCCGGATGTGGAAAATATTGGCAAATCAAAGACCGGCAAGCCGTTCTTCCTGTGCGAGTACGCGCACGCGATGGGGCAGGGCCCGGGCAATCTGGAGGATTACTGGCGCGCGATCTACGCTTCGCCGCGCTTGATGGGCGGCTGCGTCTGGGAGTTTGTCGACCACGGCATTTTGACCAAGACGCAGGACGGCACGCCGTACTACGCCTATGGCGGCGACTTCGGCGACACGCCCAACGACGGGAATTTCTGCGTTGACGCGCTTTGCTACCCCGACCGCACGCCGCACACCGGGCTTGTGGAATACAAACACGTTTTGCGCCCGGTGCGCGCCGAACTTGTGGACGAGCGCGCGGGCAAGGTGCGCCTGCGCAACTGCCTTGACTTTACCGATATCGCCTGCTTCGCGCTGCGCTGGCGCGTGGAAAACGCGGGCAAGACCTACGCGCAGGGCGGCATGCAAGTGCCGTCTGTCAAGCCCGGGGCGCGCCGCGTGATCACGCTGCCGCTGGGCGATTATCCCGAGGGCAGCTTCCTGACGCTGGAATTCTCGCTGACCGCCGACACGAACTGGGCGCGCGCTGGGCACGTCGTCGGGCAGGAGCAGCTCGCGCTTTCGCTGGGATACGCCGTGCCCGCCTTCCCGCGCCCGCGCTACGCGGTGACGCTCTCCTGCGCGGACGGCGCGTACACCGCAAAAGCGGGCGACGTGACGGCGACGTTCTCGCGCGAGGCGGGCGGGCTTTCGAGCCTGCAATGCGGCGGCGAGACGTTGATTTCCTCGCCCGTGACGCTCAGCCTTTGGCGCGCGCCGACCGATAACGACAGCGGCGGCGGCGGGCACACGATCCGCAAATGGCGCGAGTGTGGGCTGGACAGACTGCTGCGACGCGTGACGGCGTTCGACGCGCGCATGGACGGCGACAGCGCCGTGATCCGCGCGCATGCCGTTTACGGCGCGAAAGTGCAAAAGCCCGTGATGGCGCTCGACATGACCTATACCTTCGCGCCCGACGGCGAAATCACGCTCGCGTGCGAGTTCACGCCGCTGCGTGAACTGCCGTACCTGCCGCGCCTCGGCGTGCGCTTTCAAACGCCCAAGCGCCTTGCCAACCTCGTCTGGCTGGGCCGCGGCAAGCACGAGAGCTATCCCGACAAGAAAACGGGCGCGCCCGTCGGGCGGTACGCCTGCACGGTCGCCGAAACGCACGAGCCGTATGTCTACCCGCAGGAGAACGGCTCGCACGAGGACACGCGCGTTTTCGCGCTGACGACGCTCGAGGGGCTGGGGCTGCTGGTCGCGTCGGGCGCGCCGTTCGCCTTCAGCGCGCATCATTACACGCCCGAGCAATTGACCGAAGCCAAGCACACGCACGAAGTCCCCGAGGGCGATTTCACACAGGTGCTGCTGGACGACCGCATGGGCGCGCTGGGTTCGAACTCCTGCGGGCCGGAGCCGATGGAGAAGGACAGGCTGTACGTCAAAGCGCCCGTTCACCGCGTGTGGACGCTGCGCGCGTGCGACGCGCAGCGCGGGGATTGCCTATGATCGTCACCTACCACGGGCATTCGGAGTTCTTGATCGAGCTGCAAGACGGCTGCCGCGTGCTGACCGACCCGTATGACGCGCACGTGGGCTATCCCATGCGCGCCGTCGCCGCCGACTGCGTGCTGGTGAGCCACGCGCACGGCGACCACAGCGACGTTAGCAAAGTGCCCGGGCATCCGCGCGTCGTGCGCGAGCTGGGCGAGACGGCGCTGTCGCCTGTCGCGCGCGTCTATGGTATCCCGTCTTGGCACGACGGCGAGGGCGGCGCGCTGCGCGGCGCGAACACGATGTTCCTACTCGACGCGGACGGCTTGCGCCTCGCGCACCTTGGCGACATCGGCGCGCCGCTGACGGACGCGCAAATCGCGGCGCTCGGGCGCGTCGATATCCTGATGCTCCCGGTCGGCGGGCATTTCACGGTGGACGCGGCGCAGGCGCGCGATATCGCCGCCGCGCTCGCGCCCAAGGTCGTGCTGCCGATGCACTACAAAACGAGCGTCAACGCGGCATGGCCCATCAAGCCGCTTGCCGATTTTCTTGCCCTTATGCCCCAAAAAGCCGCGCGCCAGCCGCTGCTGCGCGTGTGCGCGGGCGACATTTCGGAAGCGCCCGCGCTCGTCGCGCTGGACATTCTCGGCTGATGTAACAAAAATTTGAAAAAAGCTTGTGTTTTTCGACGATTGGCGCTATAATGACGACGGTTCAAGCTATGGGTCTGTGGTTGCAAGCCGATGCCAGTCGCAGGCAAAGCGGTCCACGTAATCCGGTCAAAGACCGGGGATCATGGTGCGGTCTAGGGTGTAAGTCCGGCCGGGAGCAATCCCGAGAGAGCGGCGTGAGGGCGCGAAAGCGTTGAGCAAGGCTCCAGACGGCGCGTGTGGGGTCAAAGACCAGGTCAGCCAAGCTCGAAACCGACATTTTTTTCAGGGGGTTACCATCCATGTACGAAGACAAGACGCTGGTATGCCGTGACTGCGGGCAGGAGTTCGTGTTCACCGCAGGAGAACAGGAATTCTACGCCGAGAAGGGCTTCCAGAACGAGCCCACCCGCTGCAAGGCTTGCCGCATGGCGCGCAAGGCCAGCAAACCCGCTGCAGGTCCCAGGGAAATGCACGAAACTGTGTGCGCACAGTGCGGCGCTCCCACGACCGTCCCCTTCATCCCCAAGAACGACCGCCCCATCTATTGCAGCGAGTGCTACGCCGCGCAGCGTCGGTAATCACCCTGAAAGCGGCGTAAGCCGCCAAGCGGTCTCCGATACCAAGATGTGAGCAAAAAGAGGGTTGTCGCGCCTAGGCGCGACAGCCCTTTTGCTGTATCGGGCGATGCCTGCATCGCCCCGCTTCGCTGACCGCGATTTTTGTATGCTCTTTCGCGGCGGCGCGCGAAATATTCGTACTAAATTTGTATTGCCCTTCGCGGCAATGTCTGGTATACTAGGCATGGTCAACAAATGACGAGGGGATCGAGCATGGAAGGACAAGCGCCCAAGTATCAGCAGCTCGCACAGCTTTTGCGCGGCGAGATCGAGGCTGGGAAATTCCGCGACGGCGACGTGCTCGGCACGGAGGACGCGCTTTCCGCGAAGTACGCCGTCAGCCGGCAGACCGTCCGGCAGGCGATCGCCGTGCTCGCGCAGCTTGGGCTGGTCGTCACGCGGCAGGGCTCGGGCACGTATGTCAGCCTCAAGCAGCCGGGGCGCGCCGCGACGCGCACCATCGCCGTCGTCGCCAGCTACATCACCGACTACATCTTCCCGTCCATCGTGCGCGGCGTGGAAAACGTGCTGTCGGCGCGCAAGTTCGCCATGACGCTCGCCGCGACTTACAACTGCGTCGAGCGCGAGCGCGCGCTGCTGTCGCATTACCTGAAGAACCCGGTGGACGGGCTGATCGTCGAGGGCACGAAAACGGCGCTGCCCAACCCGAACGTCGATCTATACGCGGCGCTCGCGGCGCGCGGCGTGCCGGTGGTGTTCATCAACGGCTGCTATCCCGAACTGCCGGACGCGGTGTCCGTCACCACCGACGACCGGGGCGGCGGCCGCGCGGCGACCGAGTACCTGCTCGCGCGCGGGCACAAGAAGATTGCCGGGGTGTTCAAGGTGGACGACCGGCAGGGGCACGAGCGCTACGCGGGGTATCTCGCGGCGCTGCTTGCGGCGGGGCTGGGCGTGCGCGACGAGCAGGTGGCGTGGTTCACCACCGAAAACAAGGCGCGCCAGTTCACCGAGGGCACGGACGCGCTGCGCGCGCTTTCGGAGTGCACGGCGCTGGTCGCTTATAACGACGAGATCGCCGCGCGCGCGGTCGAGGCGCTGCGCGAAAAGCGCGTGCGCGTGCCGGAGGATCTCTCCATCGTGAGCTTTGACAACAGCTCGTTCGCAGGGCTGTGCTATCCGCCGCTGACCTCGCTGGCGCACCCGCGCGACGCGCTCGGCGCGCTGGCGGCGGAAAAATTGCTGGATTTGATCGCCGGTCGCGAAACGGCGTCCGCCGTGATGCCGTTTGTGATGACCGAGCGCGAGAGCGTCAAAACGCTGGGAGGAAGCAACCTATGAGCAAGTATGTCATCGGGATCGACTACGGCACGCTGTCGGGGCGCGCGGTGCTCGCCGACGCGAAAACGGGGCGCGAGATCGCCTCCGCCACCTACGACTATCCGCACGCCGTCATGGACGAGGCGCTGCCCTCCGGCAGACCGCTTCCGCACGACTGGGCGCTGCAGCACCCGCAGGACTATCTCGACGTGCTGACGCATGCGATCCCGCAGGTGCTCGCTTCGTCCGGCGTGCGCCCGGAGGACGTGATCGGGCTGGGGACGGACTTTACCGCCTGCACCGTGCTGCCCGTCAAAAAGGACGGCACGCCGCTTTGCTGCCTGCCGGAGTTCGCCGACGAGCCGCACGCCTACGTCAAGCTCTGGAAGCATCACGCCGCGCAGGACAAGGCAAACAGGCTCAACGATATCGCGCGCGAGCGCGGCGAAGCGTGGCTTGCCAATTATGGCGGTAAAATCTCCTCCGAGTGGCTGTTTCCCAAGCTCTGGCAGATTCTGGATGAAGCGCCCGACATCTACGACGCGATGGATTCCTTCGTCGAGGCGGCGGACTGGATCGTCTGGCAAATGACGGGCGCGTGCGTGCGCAATTCCTGCTGCGCGGGCTATAAGGCGATCTATTCCAAGCGCGCGGGCTACCCCTCCAAGGAATTCTTCAAGGCGCTCGACCCGCGGCTGGAAAACGTGGTGGAGGACAAGCTCTACCAGCCCGTGACGCCGCTTGGCAAGCGCGCGGGCGGGTTGACGCGCGAGATGGCGCAGGCGCTCGGGCTGCTGCCGGGGACGGCGGTGTCGGTCGGCAATGTGGACGCGCACGTGTGCGTGCCCGCCGTCGGCATTGACAGCCCGGGCAAAATGCTGGCGATCATGGGCACGTCCACCTGCCACATGCTCATGGGCACGGAGGAAAAGCAAGTGCCCGGCATGTGCGGCGTGGTGGAGGACGGCATCCTGCCGGGGTTCATGGGCTACGAGGCGGGGCAAAGCTGCGTGGGCGACCATTTCGCGTGGGTCGCGGACGCGCTGTGCCCGGCGGAATACAAAAGCGAAGCGGAAAAGCGCGGCGTGTCGGCGCACGAGATCCTCACCGAGAAGGCGAGCGCCTTAAAACCCGGTCAGTCCGGGCTGCTCGCGCTCGACTGGTGGAACGGCAACCGTTCGGTGCTGGTGGACGTGGACTTGACGGGTATGCTCATCGGCATGACGCTGCGCACGACCTGCGAGGATATATACCGCGCGCTCATCGAGGCGACGGCGTTTGGCACGCGCATGATCGTGGAAAACTACCGCGAGCACGGCATTGCGGTGGACGCGTTCTACGCTTCGGGCGGCATCAGCCAGAAAAACCCGATGGTCATGCAGATCTACGCCGATGTGCTGAACATGCCGGTGAAGATCGCCGGTTCGGCGCAGGGCCCCGCGCTCGGCAGCGCCATCTTCGCGTCGGTCGCCGCCGGGGCGGACAAGGGCGGGTATGACGACGTGTTCGAGGCGGCGCGCGCGATGGGCACGATCAAGAACCTCGAATACACGCCCGTTCCGGAGAACGCGGCGATCTACGAAAAGCTGTTTTGCGAGTACCGCGCGCTGCACGACTATTTCGGGCGCGGCGAGAACGACGTGATGAAGCGGCTCAAAAACATCATGAAAGCGCAGGAATAAGCCATGCTGGAAGCGCTCAAACAATCGGTCTACGAAGCCAACATGCTCTTGCCGAAGTTCGGGCTGGTGACGTTCACATGGGGCAACGCCTCGGGCATCGACCGCGATAAGGGCGTGTTCGCCATCAAGCCCTCGGGCGTTCCGTATGAAACGCTCGCGCCGGATGACATCGTGCTCATCGACGTGCAAACGGGCGAAAAGGTGGAGGGCAGGCTCAACCCGTCCTCCGACACGCCGACGCACGCCGAGCTGTACCGCAGATTCCCGAGCATCGGCGGCGTGGTGCACACGCATTCGCGCTGGGCGACGATCTTCGCGCAGGCGGGCAGGGACATCCCCGCCTACGGCACGACGCACGCCGACTATATCTACGGCAGCGTGCCCTGCGCGCCGTACCTAACCCAAGAGCAAGTCGAGAGCGCGTATGAGCTGGAAACGGGGCGCGCGCTGGCGGACATGTTCGAGCGCCGCAAGCTCGACCCGGCGTTCGTGCCCTGCGCGCTCGCCAGCGCCCACGGCCCGTTCGCGTGGGGCAAGGACGCGCTGGAAGCCGCGCACAACGCCGCCGTGCTCGAGGAGGTCGCCATGATGGCGTATCACACCGAGCTGCTCTCGGCGGGGCAGCCGCGCCTGCCGATGCGCCAGTACGTCATGGACAAGCATTTCCTGCGCAAGCACGGCGCGAACGCATACTATGGACAAAAGTAATTTTTTGCCGATCACAATGGACGACTGTCGGGCGCGCGGGTGGAGCGCGCCCGATTTTGTGTACGTCGTGGGCGAGGCATACTGCGACCATCCGTCGTTCGGGCACGCCATCATCGGGCGCGTGCTGGAGCGCGCGGGCTACAAGGTCGCCATGCTGTGCCTGCCGGACTATCGCTCGGCGGAGGCGTTCCGCGCGTTTGGCAAGCCGCGCCTTGGCTTCCTCGTGTCCGCCGGGGTGATCGACAGCATGGTCAACCATTATACCGCCGCCAAGAAGCGCCGCAGCGAGGACGCGTATGCCCCGGGCGGGCAGGCGGGCATGCGCCCCGACCGCGCGCTGACGGTGTACTGCAACCGCATCCACGAGGCATACCCCGGCGTGCCCGTGCTCATTGGCGGCACGGAAGCGTCGCTGCGCCGCTTTTCGCATTACGATTACTGGGACGATAAGGTCAGGCGTTCGGTGCTGGTGGACACGGCGGCGACGCTGCTGATGTACGGCATGGGCGAAACCAGCATACTGCAATGTGCGAAATGGTTGGAAGACGGTATGCCGCCCGACGAACTGCCGAACCTGCGCGGCGTGTGCTACATGCAAAAGACCGCGCGACCGGACTGCGTGCAGATGCCCGGGCACGGCGAGGTCGCAGCCGACAAGGCGGCGTATTGCGAGGCGTTCATGCTGGCCTACCGCGAGCAGGACGCGATCGCCGGGAAGCCGCTATGCCAGCAGCAGGATGACAAGCGCTACCTGATTCAAAACCCGCCCGCGCCGCCGCTGTCGCGCGAAGCGCTCGACGCGGTGTACGAGCTGCCGTACACGCGCCTTGCGCACCCGGCGTTTGGCGACGTGCCCGCCATGCGCGAGGTGCGCTTCTCGATTTCCGCGACGCGCGGGTGCTTCGGCGCGTGCTCTTTTTGCGCGCTGACGTTCCATCAGGGCAGGATCGTGCAGTCCAGAAGCGAGGAATCGCTGCTGCGCGAGGCAAAATTGCTGTCGACCTTCCCCGATTTCAAGGGCTACATCCACGACGTGGGCGGGCCGACCGCGAATTTTCGCCAACCCGCCTGCAAAAAGCAGCGGACCAAGGGCGCGTGCAAGGACAGGCAATGCCTGTTCCCCACACCCTGTAAAAATCTGGAAGTCTCGCATGCCGAACTCGCGCGCATATTGACGAACATGCGCAAGCTTCCGCGCGTCAAAAAGGTGTTCATCCGTTCGGGCTTGCGCTACGATTACCTGCTGCTCGACAAAGACCCGGCGTTCTTCCGCGAACTGTGCCGCCACCACGTCAGCGGGCAGTTGAAGGTCGCGCCCGAGCACGTCTGCGGAAGCGTGCTGGCGTACATGGGCAAGCCCGATTTTTCGGTGTACGAGCGCTTTGAAAAGCGGTTCGCGGAGGAAAGCGCGCGCGCGGGGCTGAAGCAATACCTCGTTCCCTACCTGATTTCCGGGCATCCGGGCTGCGAGCTTCACGACGCTGTGGCGCTTGCCGAATACCTCAAAAGCAAGCGCCATGAGCCCGAACAGGTGCAGGATTTTTATCCCACCCCGGGCACGCTTTCGACCTGCATGTATTATACCGGGCTCGACCCGCGCACAATGAAAGCGGTGTACGTCCCCAGGTCGCCGCGCGAAAAGGCGATGCAGCGCGCGCTCATGCAGTGGAAGCGCCCGGAAAACGCGGCGATCATCCGCGAGGCGCTGCGGCTGTGCGGCCGCGAAGACCTCATCGGCTACGGCGCGCAGGCGCTCGTTCGCCCGGCGGGACGCACCCGGAAGGATCGGAAATAGCAATGAAAATGACCCTGACATCGACGCTGGTCACGCTGGCGCTGCTGCTTGCCATCGGCTTTTTCACGTCGTCCAAGGGCGCGAATGCCTCGCGCGTGTTCATCGAGGAGACCGAGGCGCTCGTCCGGCTCGTCGAAAGCGAGGATTGGATTGCGGCGGACGAGGCGGTGCGCGCGCTCGGCGAGCGCTGGGAGGAGGAAAACCCCGCGCTGCAAACCTTCCTCATCCACGGCGATATCGACGAGGTGAACCTGCTGCTGACGTCCTTGGAGGCGGCGACCAAGGAACGCGAGCGCTTTCACGCGCTGTGGTTTCTGGCGGAGCTGACCGAGAATTTCGGGCATTTGCGGCACCGTGATTCTCTGACGTTGAAAAACATATTGTAAATGTGCTATACTGTCCGCGAACGGAGGACGGGATCATGCCAAAGACGAAGGAAAACATCTGGAACGTGCCAAACGCGCTGACGATGCTGCGCATGCTGCTCATCCCGGTGTATTGGTTCTTGTTCACGCGCGGCGACCGGCTGCTCGCGCTGTGCGTGTTTGTCGCGGCGAGCCTGACGGACTTGCTCGACGGCTATATCGCGCGCAAATACCAGCTCATCACGAGCTTTGGCAAGCTCATGGACCCGCTTGCCGACAAAATGATGGTGGTGTCGGTCATGCTGTCGCTGGTGCTGGCGAAGATCGCGCCGCTTGCCGCGATGGTCGTCATCATCGTCAAGGAGCTGCTGATGGTGCTGGGCGGCGTGATCATGCTTAAAAAAGGCGTGGTCGTCTTTTCGCAGGCGATTGGCAAGGCGGCGCAGGCGGTCACGGTTTCGGCGCTCATCCTCTGCTTTTTCGCGGAGTATTTCGCCGCGTGGGGCTTGCCGCCTTTGCACGTCTATTGCCTGTGGGCGGGCGTGGCGCTGACGCTGTGCGCGCTTGTGTTTTACGCGCGCTCGGCGTACGCGCAGCTCCGCGCGCTCAAGTAACACATTTTTGCCCGAAAAAGGGCTGGAAATGCGCGCCGATCTGTAGTATACTGATGCTAGATACAGCCCATAAGAAAGGGGGAGACCTCCCATGATACAGGTTATCCACGGCAAGAAGGGCTCGGGCAAGACAAAACGGATACTGGACATGGCGAACGACGCGCTCAAGGAGCAAAAGGGCGACGTGGTGTTCATCGACGACGACAAGCGCTACATCTACGACCTTCGCCACGAGGTGCGCTTCGTCAACGCAGGGGAATACGCGATCGAGAACCCCGACATGTTCTTTGGCTTCCTCTGCGGCATCGTCACCCAGAATTTCGACGTCAGCCACATCTTCATTGACGCCTTTCTCAAGCTCGTCAAGGTCGATATCAACCAAACGGAAAAATTCTTCAAGCGCCTTGCGGAGCTGTCCGACAGGCATAATCTACAGTTCATTTTGAGCGTGTCGGGCGACGAAAAAGACATGCCCGCATATGTACAAAAGTATTTCATTTAAGTAGACAGGGGCGCGCTATGTCGTTTATCAGTACGCGGGGCGGCGCGTGCGCGACCGCCTCCCAAGCCATCCTCCGGGGCATCGCCCCGGGCGGAGGGCTGTTTGTGCCCTCCTTTTTGCCCAAGCTCGAGGAAAGCGAGCTTGCGGATTTCCTCCATATGGACTACGCCGGGCGCGCCGCGACCGTGCTGCATACGCTTCTGGACGACTTTGCGCTGGACGAGCTTCGCGCCATGACGCGCGAGGCGTACCAATCGTTTTCCGTGCCCGAGGTCGCCAAGATCGTCCCGCTGCGCGACGGCGTGCACGTGCTCGAACTGTTCCACGGGCCGACGCTCGCGTTCAAGGACATGGCGCTTCAGCTTTTGCCGCGCCTGATGGCGTCCGCCGCGCAAAAATGCGGCGAAACGCGCGAGGTGCAGATCCTCGTCGCCACCAGCGGCGACACCGGCAAAGCGGCGCTTGAAGGCTTCAAGGACGTTCCGGGCGTGCGCGTGTGCGTGTTTTATCCCGAAGGCGGCGTGAGCCGCGTGCAGCGGCTGCAAATGACCACGACGGCGGGGCGCAATACGCGCGTGATCGCCGTGCGCGGGAACTTTGACGACGCGCAGACGGGCGTGAAAAAGCTGTTTACGAGCTTGGAATATCAGGCGCGCATGGACGGCGCGGGGCGCGTGATGTCCTCCGCCAACAGCATCAATCTGGGCAGGCTCGCGCCGCAGATCGCCTACTACTTCTCCGCCTGCGCCGATTTGCTCGCGCGCGGCGCGTGCACGTTCAAAGGCGGCGTGAACGTTTGCGTGCCGACGGGGAATTTCGGCAACATCCTCGCCGCGTGGTGCGCCAAGCGCATGGGCGCGCCCATCCGCCGCCTGATCTGCGCGAGCAACCGCAACGACGTGCTGACCGACTTCCTCCAAACGGGCGAGTACGTTGCCAAGCGCCCGTTTTACCGCACGGTCTCGCCCTCGATGGACATCCTCGTGTCCTCCAACCTCGAACGCCTGCTCTTTGAGCTGGCAGAGCGCCGGAGCGAACCGGTGTGCGGCTGGATGGACGCGCTTTCGCGCGAGGGGCGCTTCCGGATCGACGGCGATCAGCTTGCGTCCCTGCAAGCCGAGTTCACGGGCTACCGCGCGACCGACGAGGAAACGCTCGCCGAGATCGCGCGCGTGTATACGCGGCGCGGCATGCTGGTCGACCCGCACACGGCGGTCGCGGCGTTCGCCGCGCGCAAGTACCTGACGGAATCGGGCGACCGCACGCCCATGCTCATCGTCGCCACCGCCAGCCCCTACAAGTTCGCGCCCGACGTGGCGAGCGCGCTGTTCCCCGAGAAGGCGCAGGGGCTGTCCGCGCTGGCGTGCGCCGAGCTGCTGGAAAAGGAAACGGGCGCGCCCATGCCGCCCGCCGTGCGCGCGCTCGAATCGCTGCCCGTTTTGCATACGCGCGTGTGCGATATCCAAGAGATGGGCGACGCGGTGCTCGAAAATTCTTGAGCGCGATGTTTCATCCGCCGCAATGCGGGTATATCATAAGCGTGCCAAGGAAAATGTAATGATTGAAATGGAGGATATGGAATATGAAGTGGGTTTGCAAAGTTTGCGGATATGTGCACGAAGGTCCCGAAGCGCCCGAGCAGTGCCCGGTGTGCAAAGCGCCCAAGGCGAAGTTTGAAAAGATGGCGGAAGGCCGCGAGTGGGCGGACGAGCATCGCGTCGGCGTTGCCAAGGACGTCGATCCCCGCATCGTCGAAGGGCTGCGCATGAACTTCAACGGCGAGTGCACCGAGGTCGGCATGTATCTGGCGATGGCGCGCGCCGCGCACCGCGAGGGCTATCCCGAAATCGGCATGTACTACGAGAAAGCCGCTTGGGAAGAAGCCGAGCACGCGGCGAAGTTCGCCGAGCTTCTGGGCGAGGTCGTGACCGAGTCCACCAAGAAGAACCTCGAGCTGCGCGTGGACGCCGAGTTCGGCGCGACGGCGGGCAAAAAGGAAATCGCCACGCTCGCCAAGCAGCTTGGCTATGACGCCATCCACGATACCGTCCACGAAATGTGCAAGGACGAAGCCCGCCACGGCAAGGCCTTCGAGGGCCTGCTCAACCGCTACTTCGGCAAGTAAAAAGCCTTACGCGAGGGTTTTCAGGGAACCGCTCCGAATCGGACGGTTCCTTTTTCGTGCGTGTCCCTCGAAAAAAGGTGCCTTTCGGGTGCCTTTTACCGCCTTTTCATGCCTCCGCAAAATCAAAAGTGCCTTTTCAAAAGGTGCCTCCGTCAAGTATTATAATCGCTATCTTTTTGGCGTGTCAAGCGCATTTTTGCATACAGCGCAAATCCTCCAGCGCCTCCGCGCGGATAAAGAAATTCCCGCCGCCCAATAAAGGGAGACGGGGAAAGCAATCGATTATTCGGGCTTCCCTTCTCTGGATTTCTCCATGTCAGCTTTAACCGCAAGTTCTGTGCGAATGTCGCTGTTTTCCACCATTTCTCCAAACCCATAGAGGGTGAATGAACCAATCCATGAGAATAATGAGCCAAGCAGTAAGACTGTTATGCCTGTTGCGACAAAGAGTTTCCCCTGTATCATCAATACAATACCATAGATAACGGAAACAATGATACCAACCCAACAAAGAACACTTGCTAATGCCTTGATTTTTCTGCCAATATCATCAAACATTTTTGTTGCTCCCCTTTCTCTTTTGCATTTTGTATTGTTCTAGATATGAATACGTGGATGGGTTAACATCATTATGCTGGTCATTGGATGAAAGTAAAGTCTTA
This sequence comes from uncultured Oscillospiraceae bacterium, assembly GCA_964512175.1. Taxonomy (GTDB): domain Bacteria; phylum Bacillota; class Clostridia; order Christensenellales; family Aristaeellaceae; genus CAZEIC01. The sequence continues at coordinate 12,890 of CAZEIC010000078.1, forward strand.
AAATCAATATGCGATTTTTCCAGACTTGCCACTTGCATGAAAAGGCAAAATGGCTGTACAATGCCAAACATCTGTCCGTTAGTTCCTAACCGCATTTCTCCCATCAAGAGGTAAGTGATAATGGTTGACAGTATGACGACAAGCACAAGCACAATTAGGTTCATGATTATTGGCTTGCCCTTGATAAGCCAGCCAATGCCAACCGCTACCGCCGACCCAATTAGAAGTTCAATAGGTAACGAAGAAACATGGAAAAGAGATATAATTGTTAGTAACAGTTCAGCGGCAAATGAAGCAATGTATATTGTTCTTTTTTGCTTCTTCAAAGTGATAAGAAATAGAACAATAATGCATGTCAGAAACGTCCAACCGCATACCAGCCACATGATTTTTGATAACTCTGAGGTTCCCAGACCAACGTAGAGCGCTATACTAAGTTGGATGTATGCAAAAACACATATGGCGGCAATGCTTACAAAGGACATTATCACATTATACACGAATTGCTTTTTATCATGTACTATCATAGAATCCACTCCTGCTTAGAGAAATAACACTGTGATTAACGACCATCTGTTTTTTATCTTGTGCAATTACTTGCATTCTGTGCTTCATTTTCCAATCGTCTGTTCAATCGCGTGCTTGTGCGCCTTTGTCATACCCGCCATACGGATATACTTGCCCACCGTGGAGGCGCTTCGTCCCGTCCGCCGCGCTACCTCGGCGTAGCTTCCGTGAATCTCATAGAGCCTGTGAAACTCTTTCGCTTCCTCGGGCGTGACGGGCTTGGCTCATTTCGCGCCACCGCACGCAGGAGGGACAGAGAAAACTTACATCTTCGCCAGAATGTCTTTCTTCTTCGCGTCAAATTCATCGTCT
>CAZEIC010000079.1:0-13704 GCA_964512175.1 uncultured Oscillospiraceae bacterium
GCAATGGCTGCGCGACGAACTGCGCATGATCGACACCGCCGCGCAGAGCGAGGAAATCGCGCGGAGCGTCGAAAGCACGGGCGGCGCGTACCTCGTTCCGGCGTTTACAGGGCTTGGCGCGCCGCACTGGAAAATGCGCGCGCGCGGCACGCTCGTTGGCATGACGCGCGGCACGGGCAGGGCGCAGATCGTGCGCGCGGCGCTGGAGTCCATCGCCTACCAGTCGCGCGATTTGATGGCGGCGATGGCGGCGGACTGCGGGCGCATGCCGGATGAACTGCGCGTGGACGGCGGCGCGAGCGCCAATAGCTTCCTGATGCAGTTCCAAGCAGATATCATGCGCGCGCCCATCGTGCGCCCCGCCGTGCTGGAGACGACCGCGCTGGGCGCGGCGCTGCTGGCGGGCCTCGCGGTCGGCGTATACAAAGACTTGGACGAAACGGCGCGCGGCTGGCATGTGGACGCGCGCTTCGCGCCCGAAATGCCCGGCGAGCACGCGGACGCGCTGCTTGCGGGCTGGCGGCGGGCGGTCGCGTGCGCGCTTTCCTGGGCGGACGAGGATCGGGCGTAGGCATGCTCAAAAGCGTGATCGCGCTGACGTTCGTGAACGTCATGTGGGGGCTTTCGTTCCTGATGAGCGAGCACGCCCTCCAAACCATCCCGCCCATGACGCTGTCGCTGGCGCGCTGCGCGCTCTCGCTGTGCGCGCTGTTCCCGGCGCTGCTGATGACGCGCGACAAAACGCGCAAGCTCCAAGCGCGGGACATCCCCGCCATGCTGCTGTCGGGCATCGCCGGGGTCACGCTGTATTACTTCTTCGAGTACAACGGGCTCATGCGCACATCGACGGTCAGCGCCTCGTTGATCCTCGCGGCGATCCCGGTCATGACGCTGTGCGTGGAATACGCGCGCAAGCGCGGGAAGCCGCCGGTGCGGCTCGTCATATGCGCGGTCGGCTCGCTGGGCGGCGTGGCGCTCGTGCTGGGCGATCAATTCTCGCCCGGGTCGCTGATCGGCGATTTGCTGGTGTTCGGCGCGGCGGCATCGTGGGTGCTGTACCTGTTCGTGTCCAAGCGCCTGCGAAAGGACTATTCCAGCCTGTCGATGAACGCGTGGCAGGCGCTCGCGGCGTTTTTGACGATGCTGCCGCTGGCGTACCTCGAGCGCGGCGCGTGGCAGCCGCCGCCTGTGTCGGCGCTGCTGTGCGTCGCGGGGCTGGGGCTGGTGTGCTCGGCGGTGTGCTATTGCCTCTACGGCGGCGCGCTGCGCGCGCTCAAGCCCACGGTGTCGTCCATGTTCATCAACATCATCCCGCTGACGACCATGCTCGCGGAAGTGGCACGGGGCGGCAATGTCACCGTCTGGCAGGCGCTCGGCGGCGCGCTCATCATCGGCAGCACGGCGTTGTCCGTGCTGCAAAACAAGGAGGCGGAGGCGTGACAAAGCAAGAGATTCGCGGCGAAGCGCCGGTGCTGCTGCTGGAGTTTGTGTTTTACCTGTGCGTCCCCGCGGGCTTTTTCCTGCTGCTGGGCATCAACAACCCGCAGCTCTACGTACCCAACCGGACGCTCGCGATCACGCTGTCCACCTTCGCGGTGGTCTGGGTGGCGCTGCTGCGCATCTACGGCGGCTATCAAATCGGCAAGAAAAAGACGCGCCCCATCATCTACAACATGAGCATCGCGACCGTCGTGACGGACATCGTGACCTATGTGCAGCTGGAGATCATGAACGTCAACGACGCGAAGAACGACCGGCTCATCCTCTTTGGCGAGGACGCGCTGCTGCTGCTGCTGACGCTGCTTGTGCACCTTGCGCTGATCGTCGCCTTCGCGACGCTCGGGAACACGCTGTATTTCAAGCTCCACGCGCCGCTTCTGACCTGCGTCATCGTCTCCGACCCGTCCGAATACCAGAAACTGCTGCCGCGGCTGCTCAAGTTCCCGCTGCAGTTCAACGTGCGCGGCTGCGCGCGGTACGACCAAAAGGGCGTGAAGGGCTTCATCCAAGAGCACCAAGCGGTCTTTCTCTACAACGTGCCGCCGGGAGAGAAGGCGGCGCTCGTCAACTATTGCTACAAGCATAAAAAAGCGGTATACTACGACATGGGACTGTACGATATCGTGACGCGCGGAAGCGTGGTCTACAACCTCGGCGACATGCTGTTTAACGAGCACGCGCGCAAGGGCATATCGCTGCACCAGAGCATCGTCAAGCGCGCGTTCGACGTTGTCGTCGGGCTGCTGCTGCTGGCACTGTGCGCGCTGCCGATGGCGGTGTGCGCCGTCCTGATTAAGCTCGACGACCACGGCAAAGTCTTTTTCCGGCAGGACAGGCGCTCGCTGGGCGGCAAGGTGTTCCGCATCGTCAAGTTCCGCACCATGCGCGAGCATGACGACAGCGAGCCGCAGCACTCCGCGCAGGAGCAGGACGAACGCGTGACGCGCATCGGCAGAAAGCTGCGCAGGTACAGGCTGGACGAGCTGCCGCAGCTTTTCAACGTGCTCAAGGGCGACATGAGCTTGGTCGGGCCGCGCCCCGAAATGCTGGAAAACATTGACAAATACACCTCGGCGCTGCCGGAGTTCGCCTACCGCGAGCGCGTCAAGGCGGGCATGACGGGCTACGCGCAGATTTCGGGCAAATATTCCACGCTGCCGCGTGAAAAGCTGCTGATGGACATATTCTATATCGAGCAGTTCAGCCTGTGGCTGGACATCAAGCTGCTGCTGCGCACGGTCATCGTGCTGATGACCCCCGAATCCGCCGAAGCGTTCAAGAAAGAAACGCTGGCGGCGATCGACGCAGGAAAGGTCGTGGACATGTAGCGATGGAAGAGGCGTACCTCGATCTGCTGGCGCGGCTGCGCGCGCTGGATGTGGACGTGGACGGCGCAATTCACCGCTGCGCCGACAGCCCAGCGCTGTACGCGCGGTTCGTCGAGCGCTTCCCGCAGGACGATTCTTTCGGCAAGCTGATGATCGCGGTAGACAGGCGCGCGCCGGACGACGAAGTGTTTTACGCGCATACGCTGGCGGGGGTTTCGGGCAACCTTGGACTGACGCGGCTGTACGGCGTGGTGAGCGAGATGCTCGCGCTCTATCGCAAAGGCGAGCCGGAGAACGCGCGCAAGCTCGCGGGCGCGCTTTCGGAGGCGCATCGCGCGCTCGCCAAGTGCATTCTGGAAGGCGCGTAGAAACGGAGGGCAAGGCGTTGAGGCGATTGCTCATGGAAAGCAAGCGGCAGCTTGCGCTCGGCACGGCGTTGATCGTGCTGTTTTTCGTGCTGTACAGGTTCCCCGACGTAACGGCGTTCCTCGCGCGCGTGCTGGCGATCGTGTCGCCCTTCGTGGCGGGCGCGTGTCTGGCGTTCATATTGGATATCCCGGCGCGCTGGCTGGAACGGCTGCTGGCGCGCGGGCGCAAGAAGCCCTTCAAGGCGGCGCGCCCCGTCAGCGTGGCGGTCGTGGTGGTGGCGGCGATGCTGCTGGTGGCAGGCGTGGTGCTTCTGGCGCTGCCGGAAATCGTGCGCGCGGTCAACATCATCATCGAGTTCATCCCGGAAGCCATCGCGCAAATCAACACATGGCTCGCGCGGGACGACATGGCGTGGCTGCGCGACGTTATCCCCACGCTGGAATTGCCGCAGGATCAGACCGCCGTGCAGGAGCAATTCCAAAAGCTTACGCAATACCTGCTCTACGGCTTGACCGCCTCGACCAGCGCCATCTCCTTCGCGGTGCAGGGCGTGTGGAGCGGGCTGCTGGCGCTGCTCAGCGCCATCTATATGCTGCTTTCCAAGCGCCAGCTCTGCGAGCACGCGCGCAGGCTCATCGGCGCGACGATGCAAAAGGAGCGCGCCCAGCGGCTGCACAAAAACCTCGCGCTCTCGCGCGGCATCTTCACCGAGTTTGTCGAGGGGCAGGCGCTGATGGTGCCGGTCACGGGCATATTGGTGTTCGTCGGCATGCTGATACTGGGCATCCCCAGCGCGGCGCTGGTGTCGGTGCTCTCGGGCGCGTTCGCGATCATCCCGCTGTTCGGCGCGATTTTCGCGTGGGTGATGGGCGCGCTGCTGGTCGTAATGCAAAGCCCGATCGACGCGGTCTGGTATTCCTGCCTGTTCGTCGTCACGCAAATCGTGACGGGCAACATCATCTATCCGCGCGTCATCGGCAATTCGGTCGGGCTGCCGCCGTTGTGGACGCTCGTGGCGGTAACGGTCGGCGGCGGGCTGATGGGCGTGACGGGCATGCTGCTGTTCGTACCGCTGGCGGGCGTGTGCTACGCGCTCGCGCGCGAGAAGATCACGCAGAAGGAAGCGGCGCTCAAAGCGCAATAGTCTACGACATACAAAGGAGAAAAGCATGAACATACTCGTCATCAACGGCTCGCCCAAGGGCGAAAACAGCGACACCATCAAGCTCACGCGCGCGTTTCTCGCGGGCGTTGGCGAGCCTTTCGAGGAGATCGCGCTCAAGGACGAGGACATCCGCCCGTGCGCCGGGTGCTTCGGGTGCTGGTTTCACACGCCCGGGCGCTGCTGGCAGCAGGACGGCGCGGCGGCGATCCTCGATAAGATCTTCAGCGCCGATTTGTGCGTCTGGAGCTTTCCGCTGTACTGCTACGGCATGCCGTCGCAAACCAAGGCGCTGATCGACCGGCTGCTGCCGCGCAACTCGCCCGCGCAATACGTGGGCGAGGACGGGCGCACGCATCACCCGCTGCGCGAAGGGCACGCCGTTAAAATGATGCTGATCTCAGGCTCGGGCTTTCCCGACCGCGAGGGCAATTTCGACGGGCTGATATTCCAGTTCGAGCGCCTGTTCGGCAAATGCCCGATGATTTTGTGCGTGGAATCGCCGCTGCTGAACATCGAGGAAGCCGCGCCCGTGGCGCAGCCCTATCTGGACGCCGCGCGCCGCGCGGGCGTTGAATACAAGCAAACGGGCGCGATCTCCGCGCAAACGCAGGCGATCCTCGACGCGCCGATGTTCCCGCCCGACGATTACAGGCGGCAGTCGGGCGGCTGATCATACAGACGACGAGGGAGTGTTTGGCATGCGCTCGCAGAAGGAAACGCTGGAAGAATATGGAATCGCGGCGAAAGGCAAGGCGGGAGCGCCTGCGCTTCGGCTACTGATACTGGGCGCGCTCGCGGGCGCGTGCATCGCGCTGGGCGCGGCGGGGTCGATGGTCGCGGGCTGCGGCATCCCGGGCGCGGCGGGGCGGCTTATGTCGGCGGCGGTGTTCCCGGTCGGGCTGGCGATGGTCGTCGTGACCGGCGCGGAGTTGTTCACGGGCAATCACCTGATGCTGGCGGCGCTGCTGCAAAAGCGCGTGACGGCGGGCGGCGTGCTGCGCAACTGGGCGTTGGTTTTCCTCGCGAACTTCGCTGGCGCTGCCTTGGTCGCCGTAATGTGCCATTTCGGCGGCATGTTTTCGCTGTATTCCGGCGCGCTGGCGGAGGGCGCGGCGGCGGCGGCGCAGGCAAAATGCGCGGCGTCCTTTGGGGCGCTGTTTTTGCGCGGCGCGCTGTGCAACCTGTGCGTGTGCCTCGCGGTCTGGATGGCGTTTGCCGCGAGAAATGCGGCGGGCAAGCTGCTTGCGCTGTACGGACCGATTTTCCTGTTCGTGCTATGCGGGTTTGAGCACAGCGTGGCGAACATGTTCATCATCCCGGCGGGCATGCTGTCGGGCGCGGCGGTGTCCATCGGCGATTTTTTGCTTGGCAACCTGCTGCCCGTGACGCTGGGCAACCTGCTGGGCGGCGCTGTTTTCGCGGGCGGCGCGCTGTACGTCGCCGGGACGAAATAACGCGCCGCAAAACGGTGTGACCGGATGGGAGGGAATGGATTGAAGCGCGCGCTCCGGCTGCTGGGGGCGTACCTGCTCGGGTGCGTTTTGCTTGGCGCGCAGGCGGCGGGCTGCGCGGCGGAAATCCAAAGCCTGACGATCAACGAGATCGTGAGCCAGAACAAAACGCTCTGGACGGACGATCTGGGGCTGTACTCCGATTATGTGGAGCTCTACAACCCCACGGGCGCGGACATCCCGCTGGCGGGCTGGACGCTGTCCGACGGCGGTGACGCGCACGTTTTCGATACAGACGCGGTCGTTCCGGCGGGCGGATACCTGCTGCTGCCGCTCTCGGGGCGCGACGCGGGCGGTCTGCACGCGCCGTTCAAGCTGTCGGCGGGCGGCGCGGAGACGGTATCGCTTTCCGACCCACAGGGCAATCTGGCGGAGAGCGTGCAAGTGCCCGCGCTCGGCGAGGACAACGCCTTTTCCAGACAGTCCGGCGGCGGCTTCGCCATCACGCCCGCCACACCGGGCGCGGAGAACGCCGTCGGCGAAATATATGTCGCGCCGCCCGCGCGTGTCGCCGTGCTGCCGCCGACGCTCTCGTGCAAAAGCGGCTTTTACGACGAACCGTTCACGCTGTCCATGTCCGCGCCCGCAGGCTGCGCCATCGTCTACACGCTCGACTGCGAGATCCCGGGCATCGGCTCGACCAGATACCGCCAGCCCATCGAGATTTCCGACGCGAGCAAGAACCCCAACGTGTTCGCCAACTTCACCGATATCTCGACCAAGGTCTACACCCCGCCCGCGGCGCTGGTGGACAAGGCGACCATCGTGCGCGCGGCGACGATCGACCAAGACGGCAACATGAGCGACGCCGTCACGGCGGTCTATTTCGTGGGCTATCAGGACAAAAAGCTGTACGGCGATATCGCGGTGGTCTCGCTCGTGACGGACGAGGAAAGCCTGTTTGACGCGGACACGGGCATATACGCGGCGGGCACGGCGTTCGCCGCGTGGCGCGCCGACCCCTTAAACGACCCGGACACGCTGCACGTCAGCCAAATCCCGGCGAACTTCCTGCAATCGGGGCGCGCGTGGGAACGGCGGGCGAGCCTGACCTATTTCGACGCGGAGCACGCGCACATGCTGACGCAGGACATCGGTATCCGCATCCACGGCAACACCACGCCCAAGCAGTTTCAAAAGAGCTTCAACCTGTACGCGCGCAAGGAATACGGCGCGGGTGCATTCAATTATCGCTTCTTTGACTTGTCGCTCGACCAGCTCGTGCTGCGCACGTCCCGGTCGTACACCGAGTACCTGCGCGACCCGCTGTGGCAGACGTTCTTCGAGGGCTGCACGCTCATGCCGCAGCCCAACATCCCGTGCGCGGTGTTCCTCAACGGCGAATACTGGGGGCTGTACTACCTCCGCACGCGCCCCAATGAACGGCTGGTCGCCGAAACCTACGGCGTGGACGAAGACGACGTGGTGATCATCAAAAACAACGATTTGAGCGCCGGTTCGGTCTTCGGCTACGACGACTACAACGATATGCTGGCGTTCGTTCGCTCCAGCGATATGCGCGATCCGGCGAATTACGCGCGCCTGTGCGAGTTGATCGACCTGCAAAGCTACATCGACTACTTCTGCATCGAAATCTACGCGGGCAACGCCGACTGGCCGGTGAACAACACCATGCTCTGGAAAACGATGCAAAAAGGCGACGGCGAGTACGCCGACGGGCGCTGGCGCTGGATCCTCTACGACCTCGACCACGTCATGGGCTACGGCGACGAAGCCGACCCCGCGCTCGATTCCCTGCAAAACGCGCTGCGCAACACCATGTTTCGCAAGCTCTGGGAAAACGAGATGTTCCGCGCGGCGTTCCGCGAGTCCTTCATCCGCCTCGCCAACCAATACTTTCAACCGGACAGGTGCGTCGCCATGCTGCGCGACCTGCACGAGCGCATGACGCCGCATTTCAACGCGCAGCGGAAGCGCTTCGACACAGGTTCGACGCAGGAAAAGCGCGAAGAGCAGTATCTGGCGTTCGCGAACTTCCTGCGCGGACGGCTTCCGGCGATCGCCGCGCTCGTCGAGCCGGGGCGCGTCCTGTGGACGGCGGCGCTGACGGAAAACCTGCCCGGCGCGGGCGATTACACAGTGGACGGCTGGGACGCGACGCTCGTGGACGGACAATGGACGGGGCAGTTTTTCAAGGACGAAAGCATCACGCTGACGGTCGCGGCGCGCGAAGGCTATTGGTTCTCGCACTGGGAATCGGGCGGCGAGCAAGTATCGGATGAACCGTCGCTCGCCCTCGTCATGGACGGCGACCGCGACGTGCGCGCGGTGTTCTACGCGCTCGCAGAAAAACGGTCGCCGCAGGACGCGCTGGCGGCGGGCGGCGCAAGCGTCGAACAAGGCGGCGACGGCTGGTCGCTGTCCTCCCAAGATTGGCAGCTCGGCGACGGCGTTTGCTTTACGCTCGATATGACACGGTGCGAGCGCGCCGTGCTCATGCTGACGCTTGGCGGCGGACGAAAAGCGCCGCGCGATCTGGCGCTCGCCTACAGCCTCGACGGGCAGACCTATACCGAGATCCCCGGCGCGGCTATCGTGCAGGGCGACGAACAAAACGTCTGCCTGCCGCTGCCGGACGCGTGCTGCGACAGAACGCTCGTGCACCTGCGGCTGTCGGTAGCGTCGGGCTTTTGCGTCAGCGGCAAGGAACGGCTCATCGGCTCGGACGAAGGCAAGCTGACGCTGGAAAACGTCCGCGTCGAGGCGGCGACCAGCGCCGTGACCTTCGCCGCCTACCGCGCGCTCGCGCAGAGGGCGGAGGCGCTTGCCGCCGCGCATCCCGAGCTGACCGAGACGCTCACGGCGTTCCAGCCCACGAGCGATACGACCCAGCGCGATATCGACGGCGCGACGAACGCGCTGTCGCAGCAAATGTACCTCGCGCAGCTGCGCGATCACACGCAATCGTTGGAAGAATTTGCCAAATCGCATGACATCAGCGCGCAGATCGCGCTGACCGACTGCGCGGACGCCAAGGTGTACGAGCTGACGCCCGCGTTGCTTGCCTACGGCGAGGAAGCGTACCTCCCCGCGCCGTTCGCGGGCGACGCGCGCGCGTACCGCTATGAAAACGGCGCTTTCCGGGACGCGGGCGTGCTGCGGCGCACGACGGGCGCGCAGGTGCGCTTCCCGCGCGAAGCCGGGCTGTACCTGCTGCTGGAAAAGCCCATCGAGGCATACGCCGTGATTTCGGCGGTCGTCGCGCCCTACGCGCCCTCGCAGGCGGTCGTGGACGCGCGCTTTTCCGGGGTCGCACCCGAGGGGGCTTGGCTGCTGACCATCGACGCGGTGCAAGCGTTCACGGGCGAGTACGCGCTCCCGGCAAGCGGCTGGCAAGGCGGCTCGCTGGTATGGTGCTACAGGCTGACGGGCGATACGCTGACGCTCGCGGGGGAAGCGCGCTTCGCGGCGGGCGAAATCGCCCTGACGGGACTGGAAACCGGGCAATACGCGCTGCTGGAGCGCAGTCTGGAGGAATACGCGCGGCTGGCGGCATACAAGCAGCAGGCGCAGGCAGCGCCCACCGAGCATCCGCAGGAAAAAACAGGAGGAAAGGAGGGCATGCGGGCGTTCATCGCGCCCGCGGTCGCGCTCGCGCTCTGCGCGCTGGTCTGCGCGCTCGTTATCATCCGGCACAAAAGCAAATCAAAAAACAGGAGGAACGACCCATGACCAATACGATTCGCACCATCCTTGTCCTGCTCGCAGCGCTGGCGCTCTGCTTTTCCTGCGCGCTGGCGGAAGACGGTAACGCCGAGCTCGCCGCCATCAATTCCGCGACCATCACCTTGAACGGTGATTCCATCGCCTTCGAGGGGTACGGCGTCACCGTGGACGGCACGAAGGCGACCGTCACGCTGCCGGGCGTATACACCATCTCGGGCACGCTGAATGACGGGCAGATCATCGTCGATTGCGTGATGAACGAGAAAGTCGAGCTGCTGCTCGCAGGCGCGACCATCCACTGCGAAAAGAGCGCGCCCATCAACATCGTCAAGAGCGAAAAGCGCACGACCATCCGCACGGCGGCGGATACGCAAAACGCGTTGACCTGCGGCAAGATCGCGACCAGCGGCACGGACGGCGTGATTTACTCCAAGGGCGATCTGACGCTCACGGGCGAGGGCGCGCTGTCCATCACGGCGCTCGACGTGGACGGCATCGTGTCCAAGGACGACCTGCGCATCAAGGGCGGGTACATCACCGTCGAAACGCCCGAGGACGGCATCCGCGGCAAGGACAGCGTGGAGATCTACGACGGACACATCACCGTGATCGCGGGCGGCGACGGCATCAAGTCCACCAACGAAACGGACGCGGGGCGCGGCTTCGTGCAAATCAGCGGCGGCGAAATCAGCATCACCTACGGCGACGAGGCGCTGCAGTGCGTCACGCGGCTGGAGATCATCGGCGGCACGATCAACGCCGTGTATAAGGCAAATTGACAGATTCACGCGCGCTCCGGCATCCCGGGGCGCGCGTTCACGCGATGATGAATGAAAACAACGTGGAAGCGCGGGCGGGCGTATTGATGCGCCCCATCGCGCACATCCGAAGCGATTTCCCGGCGAAGTTCGGCATCCCGAGGCAGTCGGGCTTGGTAGACGCGCTCGAAGCGACGGTCGTGTTCGAGAAGGAGTTCGCGCGCGCCGAGGCGTTTCGCGGCTTGGAAGGCTTTTCACACGTCTGGCTGCTCTGGCTGTTCTCGGAAAGCGCGCGCGAGGGCTGGTCGCCCACCGTGCGCCCGCCGAGGCTGGGCGGCAACCGCCGCGTGGGCGTGTTCGCGACGCGCTCGCCCTTCCGCCCCAACCCCGTCGGGCTGTCGGCGGTGCGGCTGCTTGCCATCGAAAACACAGGCGAGAACGGCATTGCGCTGCGCGTCGCGGGCGCGGACCTCATGGACGGCACGCCCATCCTCGACGTGAAGCCCTATCTCCCCTATGCCGACGCGCACGAAAACGCCGTCTGCGGCTTTGCCGAGACGGCGGCTTTACACGCGCTGCGCGTGGAATTCCCGGAAGCGCTGCTTGCGCGCGTGCCGGAAAGCAAGCGCGAGGCGCTGTTTTCGCTGCTCGCGGGCGACCCGCGCCCGTCCTATCAGGCGGACGGCAGGCGCTACGGCTTCGCGTTCGCGGGCATGGAAATCAAGTTCACCGTGCAAGATGGCACGCTGACGGTCTGCGCGGTGGAGAGCGCGGAATAACGCTATTCTAATAGAAACATTTGCTCGAGCTTGGGCTGCGCGCCCGTCTCGGGGTCCATCTCCAATTCCAGCACATCGCGCATGTACGCGTTCCAGCGGTCGACGACCGGGCTGTTTGTCTGCGTTTCCTCGGCGAACGCAATGCCGCGCTCGCACTCGTAATACCCAAACAGAACGTCGCCGTCCGACCAGATGGTGTAGTTTTTGATGCCCGCCGCTTTGAGCAGCGCTTTCATTTCATCCCAGATCTCGTCGTGCCTGCGCTTGTATTCCGCGCGCATTCCGGGCTTGATGCGCCCTTTCCACGCAAACCGTTCCATGTGTTCGCCTCCGTCAACAGGTTTTCAGGAAATGGATCGCCAAATCGAGCCATTGCGCATTATAGGCGTTGTTATGGTGCGCGCCGCGCGTGCCCGACGTGCGCTCGTCGCACAGCGCCATGCCGTGACCGCCCTGCGGGAAAACGTGCAATTCCAGCGGCACGCGCGCGTCGGCGAGCGCTTTTGCCATCAAAAGGCTGTTTTGCACGGGCACGCTGCCGTCCTCGAACGTGTGCCAGAGGAACGTCGGCGGGCACTCGGGCGTAACCCAGTCCTCCAGCGAATACCGCGCGTGCTCGGCGATGTCCTGAACGCCCGTCAGCGACTCGAACGAACCGCGATGCGCGAACGCGCCGCCCGTGACGACGGGATAACACAGCGCCATAGCGTTGGGGCGCGCCTCCTCGGGCGAGAGCCCGAGCGCGCGCCAGTACTCGGCGATATGCCAGCGCGTGCCGAGCGCGCCCGCCAGATGCCCGCCCGCCGAAAAACCCAGCACGGCGATGTGCTCCGGGTCTGTATACAGTTCTTCCGCGTGCGCGCGCACATAGGCGACCGCCGCCGCCGCGTCCTGTACAGGCGCGGGAAAGCGCGCGGGCGCGACGCGATACCGCGCGACGAACGCGTTCAGCCCCGCCGCCGCGAGCGCCAGCGCCACCGGCTCCGCTTCGCGGTCGCTCAAGAACCGATAGCCGCCGCCCGGAAAGACGACCACGGCGCGTCTGCGCGGCGCGGGATCGATTTCGTCCGACGCCACCGGCACATACGCGTCCAGCGGCACTTCGTAGCCGTCGCTCGACGGCGCAAAAAAACGTTTGGCGATCATACCCCTGCTCCTTTACCGTCATCTCCGCTGGAGTATTCGACGCGGCGCGCCGTTCCCCTTTTTCACGCGGGCGGCGCGCCGATATTTCGTCGTATACAATATTACATGCCCCTGCGGGAAATGCAAAAGAAAAACAACCGTATGGGCGGTTTCTGTCAAATTTTGGATAATTTTGATAAAATAGTCACGATTTCTGCAATTCTTTTGTTGACAGATTACACATATTATGGTAGCATGTCCCGGTCAGCAAACGTTTGACACATGCAAGCCGCAGGTTCTTCATCTCGAAACGGCACATACAACAAACAGAAATAATTCTCGTTGTCGCAATCAGCGAGCGTTTGGATATTCGTACAATATGAAAAGGATTGATGGAACGATGAACAAGGACCCCAAGCACCCAAAAAATACGCCTCGGAAAGCCGAGCCTTTCGGCAGTCCAGCAAGAATCAAGAGTTGATCGAGATGCAGGAGCGCATCAACGCCCGGTTCAAGCGCGAGGCGGAGGAGGCGGAAGCTCGCAGAAAAGCGCTGCACGGAAAATAACGATTCGCGCGGGGCGGACGACCGTCGTCCGCGCGCGTGCACGCGCCGACGCAAAACATCGGCGCGCGTTTATCGCGGGTAAGTTTTTCCGCGCGCCGCCTGCAAAAGGCTTGTCAAAACGCGCGCGATTGGGTATAATAACCATTGGTCCGGAAACGGGCTAAGCGAAAGTTTAGAGGAGGTTTTCCCATGATCAAGGTTGGTATCAACGGGTTTGGCCGCATCGGCCGCCTGGTGCTCCGCGCGATCCTAGAGAATTATAACGACGTCGAGGTCGTTGCGGTCAACGACCCCTTTATTGATCTGGATTACATGGCGTACATGCTCAAGTACGACACCGTGCACGGGCAGTACAAGGGCGACGTGCAGATCTGCAAAGATTGCGGCTGCCTGATCGTCAACGGCAAAAAAATCAAAGCGTACGCCTGCATGAAGCCCGAGGAGATTCCGTGGAGCGAAGCCGGTGCGGAATACATCGCCGAGGCGACCGGCGTGTTCTGCGACACGCCCAAAGCGTCCGCGCACTTTGTCGGCGGCGCGAAGAAGGTCGTTATCACCGCCCCCGCCAAGGACAAGGAAACCCCGATGTTCGTCATGGGCGTGAACAACGAAAAATATCAGCCCTCGATGAACGTGGTGTCCAACGCCTCCTGCACGACCAACTGCCTTGCCCCGCTCGCCAAGGTCATCAATGACACCTACGGCATCAAGGACGGTCTGATGACGACGGTGCATGCCACCACAGCCACCCAGAAGACGGTCGACGGTCCTTCCAAGAAGGACTGGCGCGGCGGCCGCGGCGCGGCGTTCAACATCATCCCCTCCTCCACCGGCGCGGCCAAGGCCGTGGGCGTGGTCATCCCCGAGCTCAACGGCAAGTTGACCGGCATGGCTTTCCGCGTCCCCACCGCCGAC
>CAZEIC010000080.1:0-13235 GCA_964512175.1 uncultured Oscillospiraceae bacterium
TCTGGACACCGCGCCGCCCGCGACGATGGGCGCGGTGCTGTCGATGGGCAATTCCGTGCCCATCAACACCGTGCTGCTCTCGCGTCTGTTCCAGACGGGCGGGCGCATCTACGACGATCACGCCATGAAGTGCCTGCTGGGCGCGGAGGAGGGCAACGCCGCGTTCAAGTGGTGGACGCAGTTCTACACGCAGCACGGCTTCCCGCGCGATATCGACTTTGTGACGCGCTTCCGCTTGGGCGAAGTGCCCATCGGCGTGGTCGATTTGAGCACGTACACGCGCCTTGCGGTGTCCGCGCCGGAGATTCGCGGCGTGTGGGGCATCGCGCAGGTGCCGGGCACGCGCCTTGCGGACGGCACGGTCGTCCGCGCCGCGCCGTGCGTGACGGGCGCGTCGATGATCGTCAAGAGCACGGCGGAGCGCAAGAACACCGCCGAGGAGGCGTGGGCGTTCCTCAAGTGGTGGACGAGCGGCGACACGCAGACGCGCTACGCGCTCGAAATGGAAGCGGTGCTCGGGCAGGCGGGGCGCTATCTGGTCGCGAATCTGGAGGCGTTCGAGCGCGTGCGCTGGGATTTGGATACAAAGGACGTGCTGCTTTCCGCGCTCGAGACGCTGCGCGGCATCCCGCAAGTGCCGGGCGGGTACATCACCGGGCGGTACATCAACAACGCGTTCGTCACCGTGATTACCGACTATGAGAACGCCGCCGACACGCTCTTTGAGAACATCGAGATGATCAACGACGAAATCACCGCCAAGCGCCGCGAGTTCGGGCTGGACACGGCGCAATAGAATGGAGTGAGCGCGATGGAAAGATTGAGGGAGATTCCGTCCCCGCCGCGCGCGCCGACCAGGTGGGAGGCGGGCGTGAAACAGGCGAAAAAGTACCGCCAGCTTTACTGGATGCTCGCGCCGTACATGCTGTGCTTCGCGGCGTTCACGGTCATCCCCGTGCTGGTGTCCATCCTTTTCAGCTTCACGCGCTTCAACGTGCTCCAGCCGCCGGTGTTCGTCGGGCTGGAAAACTACATGCGCCTGTTTCTGGACGACCCGATTTTTTTGAAGGCGATCAAGAACACGCTGCTGCTGGCGCTGATCACGGGGCCCTTTGGCTACCTGTTCTCCTTCCTGATGGCGTGGCTGCTGTGCGAGCTGCCGCCCAAGCTGCGCGCGCTTTTGACGGTCATTTTCTACGCGCCGAGCATCTCGGGCAACGCATACCTGATTTTCACCCAGCTTTTCTCGGGCGACGCGTATGGCTTCATCAACTCGCGGCTGCTCAACATGGGGCTGATTTCCGAGGCGATTTTGTGGCTGCGCGATGAAAACTACATGATGATCATCGTCATCCTCGTGTCGCTGTGGATGAGCCTCGGCGTGGGCTTCCTGTCGTTCATCGCGGGTCTGCAGGGCGTGGAGCGCTCGCAGTACGAGGCGGCGGAGGTGGACGGCGTGCGCAACCGCTGGCAGGAGCTGTGGTACATCACGCTTCCGAACATGGTGCCTCAGCTTTTGTTCGGCGCGGTCATGGCGGTGACGGGCTCGCTGGCGGTCGCCGACGTGACGGTCGCGCTCAACGGCTTCCCCTCGACCAATTATGCCACGCACACCATCATCAACCACCTCAACGACTACGGCATCATCCGTCTGGAGATGGGCTACGCCTGCGCCATCGCGGTGCTGCTGTTCTTCCTGATGCTGCTGATCAACAAAGCGGTGCAGAAAATGCTCGGAAAGGTGGGGACGTGACATGAAAAACGCCCGCGCCGACCGCAAGACCCTGCCGTTTGCCGAGGGGCAGAAGCTGACGAAAAAGCAGCGCAAAATGGCGCGCATGATCAAGCAGGGGCAGAAAAGCGAGAAAAAGCTCTATCACTCGCGCTTTGCGCGCTTCTTCACCGGCGGGCACAGCAACCGTTCGCTGGGCGGCAGCGTGGCGCTGATGATCTGCCTGTTCCTGCTGTCGCTGCTGATGCTGTTTCCGGTCGTGTTCATGGTGTCCAACGCCTTCAAGCCCATCAACGAATTGTTCATTTTCCCGCCGAGGCTGTTTGTCATCCAGCCGACGATGGACAACTTCTACGACCTCTCCGAAATCCTGTCGGACTCGCTCGTGCCCTTCCTGCGCTACATCTTCAATACGCTCGTCATCGTCGCGCTCGGCTCTGTGGGGCACATCGTTTTCAGCTCGATGGCGGCGTTCCCGCTGGCGAAGTTCAAGTTCCCCGGCAGCAAAACGCTGTCGAGCATGGTCGTTCTGTCTTTGATGTTCGCGCCCGCCGTCACGGCGGTGCCCAATTACGTCATCATGAGCTATCTGGGGCTGGTGGACAGCTATTGGTCGGTCATCCTGCCCGCGCTGTCGATGTCGCTGGGGCTGTTCCTGATGAAGAACTTCATGGAGCAGGTGCCGTCCGCGCTGATCGACGCGGCGAGCATCGACGGCGCGAGCTACTTCGGCATGCTCTGGCGCGTGGTCATGCCGGCGGTCAAGCCCGCGTGGGTCACGCTGTTCATCGTGTCGTTCCAAAGCCTGTGGGGCGCGACGGGCGGCAACTTCATCTACACCGAGAATTTGAAGCCCCTGCCCGCGATGCTCTCGCAGCTGACGGGTTCGGGCGTGGCGCGCACCGGCGTGGTCGCGGCGGCGTCGCTGCTGATGTTCGTCGTGCCGGTCGTGCTGTTTATGCTGTCGCAGTCCAACGTGCTGGAGACCATGGCGACCTCCGGCATTAAGGAATAGGGGGTGCGCGCGTGAAACGACTGCTCTGCCTCATGCTGGCGCTGCTGGTTTTGTGCCCCGCCGCGCTCGCCGACGGGCGCGACGGAAGCGCCAACTACCTCTACACCCCGCACGGCAACACGGTCGCCGCGCCGCCCGCGTACACGCTGTCGCGCTCGCTGACCGCGCGCGACCTTGCGGGCGTGGACGCGCTGGACGGGCTGGCGGACGCGTATGTGACGGAAGACGCTATCTTCGTGCTGTGCGCGTCGCGGCTGCTGGTGCTCGACCATCAAATGCGCCTGAAATCGTGCCTGACCTCGTTCGTCAACGAATCGGGCGAGGAGGAAGCGCTCGCGGGCTGCACGGGCGTGACGGTCGTCCCGAATGGCGAGTATTTCATCACGCAGGCGGAAGCGGGGCGCATCCTGCACTTCGCCGCCGACCATACGTTGCTGCGCGTGCTCGGGCGGCCCGACATCGTGGGCTTTGAAAACGTCAAATACCGCCCGACCAAAATGGTCGTGGACAACGCGGGGCGCTTGTACGTCATCTCCAAAGGCATGTACGAGGGCATCCTCGAGCTGACCGCCGACGGCGCGTTCACGCGCTTTTTCGGCGTCAACAACATCACCTTCACGCCGTGGCAGCTCGTCTGGCGCGTGTTTGCGACCGCCGAGCAGCGCGCGCGCCAGTCGCTCTGGCTGCCGAGCGACTTTACCAACCTCTGCGTCGATCAGGACGGCTTCATGTTCGCGACGCTGCTCTCGCAGGAGGATGCTACCATCAAGCGCCTCAACGCCAAGGGCGAGAACATCATCAAAGTCCCGGACGACAAGGCGTATCCCGTCGGCGACCTGTGGGTGACCCAATCGGGCTACGGCATCCCCACGGGCGTTTCGCAGTTCATCGCGGTGGACGTGAACCGGTACGGCGCGTACATTTGCCTTGATGCCACGCGCTCGCGCGTGTTCGCGTACAATGAAGACCATAACCTGCTGTTCGCCTTCGGCGGCCCGGGCGACCGCGAGGGCTATTTCCGCAGCCCGGTCGACCTTTCGTTCGTCGGCGACGACATCCTCGTGCTCGACGCGCTCGCGCAGTCGCTGGAGCTGTTCTCGCCGACCGCCTACGGCCGCGCGCTGATGAACGCCGTCAAGAACCAATACCTCTACGAATACGAAACCGCGTCGGAATACTGGCTCGAAGCGCTGTCCTACAACCATAACCTGACGCTGGCGTACTCCGGCGTGGGGCGCAAGCTGCTGCGCGAGGGCGAGTACGAGCAGGCGCTGACATACCTCAAAATGGGCGACGACCGCAATTACTACGACAAAGCGTATGAAAAGGTGCGCAACCAGACCATGCGCGAATACTTCGTGCCCGGCGTGTGCGCGCTGGCGGGCGCGGTCGTTTTGATCGCCGCGCTGCGGCACGCGCGGCGCGCGCGCGGAAAACGGAAGGAGGCGACGGCGTGAACACGACGGTCAAGAGCGCGTCCCCGCGCGCGGCGGGCGCGTGGCTGCTGGAGACGTTCTGGCGCTTCCCCACGCGCGTGCTGCTGCGCCCGTTCAAGAATTTCGAGGTCATGAAGCTCGAAAAGAAGGGCAGTTATGCCTTCGCCTTTTTCGTGCTGCTGCTGGAAGCGCTCATCAGCATCATGGACTATGTGTACAAAGGCTTCCTGATCAACTATTCGGACATCTACACCATCAACAGCCTGTACCTGACGCTGACGGTGCTGTTCCCGACGGCGCTGTTCGTGCTGGGGAACTGGTGCGTCACCACGCTGATGGACGGCAAGGGGCGCTTGGGCGAGATCTTTCAGGCGACGATGTACGCCATGTTCCCGATGTGCCTGCTGCAACTGCTGGCGCTTGCGCTTTCCAACGTGCTGACGCTCGACGAAATGACGCTGGTGTACGCGCTGCAGGCGATCGGCGCGGCGCTGTTCCTGCTGTATATGTTCGTGGGGCTGACGGTCGTGCACGAGTACACGTTCGCACGGAGCGTCGGCGCGCTGCTGCTCACCATCGTCGCCATGATGGTGCTGGTGTTCATCCTCATGCTGGTTTTCGCGCTGACCGCCGACGTGGTGGATTTTCTGACGGTGTTCGGCAAAGAGCTCGTCCTCAAGCTGACATGAGGAAGCCGGAAAGGAGACGCGATATGCGCAGATTGCTCGGTTGCCTGCTGGCTTTGCTCCTGATGCTGCCGTCCGCCGCCTCGGCGTTTTCGCCCGGCGCGGAGGACGAAGGCTTTGTGCTCGTCGCCGAAAACGCTACGCGCGCGCTGCTGCTGGAGGAAAAGACCATGCGCGTGCGGCTTTACGATAAGGAAACCGGGCTGCGCTGGGACACCTGCGTGACAGACGGCAAGCAGGGCAACAAAACGGTCAAGAACACGCAGAAATCCGCCCTCAACGTCACCTACATCACCAACGCGCAGAACGCCACGACCAACGTCATGGACAGCTATTCCAAGTCGGTCGACCCGGGCACGTTTGTTGTGGAGACGATCGAGAACGGTTTTTCCGTGCGCTATACCATCGGCGACGACGCGTACATCATCGACGACCTGCCCAAGGGCATTCGCGCCGATAAATACCAAAAGCTCGTGGACGGCACGGAATGGACGAGCAAGCAGAAAAAGACGTTCTCGGACAACTACCGCGCGGTGAAGCTGGCGGGGCACGACCATGAATACATGATCCGCGTCAAGGACGACTCGCTCAGCGGCATGCTCATCAAGCAGCTCTGGGGCATCATCTTTGACAGCGGCATCTACACGCAAGCCGACATGGACGAGGACAACGCCGCCATCGCCTACGAGCGCGAGTACCTGCCCGAGCTTGCCATGACGGTTCGCTATCAGCTCGACGGCGGGGACTTGGTCGTGACCGTCCCGGGCGACGAGATTACCTTCACCGAGGAAAACGAGATCACGCAGTTCGAGCTGCTGCCCTACTTCCTCTCGGCGGATACCTCGCACGAGGGCTATATGTTCGTGCCGGACGGTTCGGGCGCGCTGATCACGCTCAACAATCAAAAGCTCGCCGCCACGTCGTATTCCGCGCGCGTGTACGGCGAGGACGCGCTCATCAACGCCGCCAAGTACGCGTCGCCCAAGAACGATATCGCGCTGCCGGTGTTCGGGCTCAAGCGCGAGGGCGGCGCGATGCTCGCCATCATCGAGCAGGGCGCGGAGATCGCGGGGCTGTTCGCGAACGTTTCGGGGCGCAGCGACGAGTTCAACCGCGTGTCAACGCGCTTTGTGCTGCGCGATATCGAGAGCGTGTCGCTGGCGGGCAATGAGTCCATCACCAGCCCGCGCTTCGCGTCGGACGTGTATCAGGGCGATATCGTCATGCGTTACCGCTGGATGCCCGGGGACGACGTGGACTACGTGGACATGGCGCGCGAATACCGCGCGTACCTGCTCTCGCGCGGCGCGCTGACCGAGCGCGCGGCGGACGAGCACGCGCCGTTCTTTCTGGACGTGATCGGCGCGGTGGCGAAGGAAGCGTTTTTCCTCGGCGTGCCGTACACTTCCTCCGTGCAGGCGACGACGCTGTCGCAGGCGAAGGAGATTTACGCCGCCGTGCGCGATAGCGGCGTGCAGAACGTCAAGCTTCTCTATTCCGGGCTGTTCTATGGCGGCGTGAAGCACGCGGCGCTGACGCTGCCGACGCTCGACGGCGGCATGGGCGGCGAACAAGCGCTGCGCGAGCTATCCTCCGCGCTGCACGAAAACGGCGACGCGCTGTACGCCGGCGTGTACACGGGCAGGGCGTTCACCACGCGCGGCTTCTCGCGGCTGTCGCAAGCGCCGCGCAAGCATGACGGCGAGCCTGCCGAGGTCTACATCTTCGGCGAACCCATCCTCAAGCGCGAATACACCGCCCGCAAGGGCTATTACGTCTCCCCGTATTACCTGCCGGAATACACGCAAAAGGCGCTGTCTGCGCTCGAGCGCTACGGCTTGGACGGGCTGAACGTGCTCGACCTTGGCAACAGCCTGATCGGCGATTTCAAGCGCGGCGCGAACCTTTCGCGCATCCACGCCACGCCCGTGTATCAGGACGCGCTGACCGCGCTTTCCTCGCGGTATTCGCTCGCGCTCGACCAGCCCATGCTCTACGCCCTGCCCTACGCCGATTACGCCGTGTCCCTGCCCTCGGGCGACAACGGCTTCCGCATCACGGACGCTTCCGTCCCGTTCCTGCAATACGTGCTCGACGGCTGCGTGCCCTGCGCGGGCGAGTCGTGGAACACGCGCGCGTACCTTGGCATGGAAGCGCAGCTTTTGTGGGCGCTGGAGAGCAAGTCCGCCCCGCGCTTCACGCTGACCTACGCGGAGCCTACGATCTTTGACAACACGCAGGACATGGACTACATGGCGTACTTCTCCACGCAGTACGAGCGCTGGCTGGATACGGCGGGCGCGCTGTACGCGGAGTTCGACGCTTTCTGGCAGCAGGTCGCGGACGCGCGCGTCGTTTCGCACGAGATTCTGGACGCGGGGCTTCGCCGCGTGACCTATGACAACGGCGTGACGCTCTGCCTCAATTACGGCGCGGAGGACGCGCCGCTGGGCGGCGAGGTCGTTCCGGCGCTTTCCTACATCGTCCAAGAGGGGGTGTTGCCATGAAACGGGCGACAGGCGCGGCGCGCGAGCGCAGGCGGGGCTGGTATTACAGCCTGTCCTTCCAGCGCAAAACGGCGCTCTGGGGAATCCTCTTTCTGCTGCCTTGGCTGCTGGGCTTTTTCCTGCTGTTCTTAACGCCTATGGTGCAGCTCGTCTCCTACAGCTTCAACGAAGTCAAGATCGTGCCGCTGGGCGGCGTGAGCAAGCTGCTGGTGGGGCTGGAAAACTACCGGCAGGCGCTTTTGGTGGACGCGACGTTCGTTCCGGAGATCGTCAGCACGCTGATCGAGGCTTTGCTATTCACGCCTATGGTCATCCTCTTTTCGCTGCTTTGCGCCATATTGCTCAACGGCCGCTTTCGCGGGCGCACGGTGGCGCGCGCCATTTTCTTCATCCCCATCATCATGGCGACCGGGCTTTTGATGGAGCGCGTGAGCAACCTTTCCGGGCAAATGATGGGCGAGGGGCAGGACGCGCGCGTGTACGGCGCGGAGATCATCGCGCGGCTGCTGATGAGCCTTGGCATCGGCAGGGAGCTGGTGGGCTACCTGCTGGACGCGGTGAACGACATCTTCCAGATCGCCTCGCTCTCGGGCATCCAGATCCTCATCTTCCTCGCGGCGCTGCAGGGCATCTCGCCCGCGCTGTACGAGGTCGCCAAGATCGAGGGCGCGACGGGGTATGAAACCTTCTGGAAGGTCACGGTGGTGATGGTCAGTCCCATGATCCTCACCTGCTCGATCTATACGCTTGCCGATGTGTTCACGCGCTCGGAGATCATCGATTTGGTGTATACCATCGGCTTCAAACAGTCGCTGCACGGGCTTGCCGCCGCCATGAGCTGCGTGTACCTTGCGATGAACGCGCTGGTCATCGGGCTTGCGGCGCTGCTCATCCGAAAGGTGGTGTTCTACTATGACTGACGCGGCGGGCAAGCTGCATCTGCCAAAGCGCAAGGGCGTGAACGTGCCGCTTGCCAAGAAGCGCGGCAAGGCGCTGGCGGTCGCGCTGTTTCGGTATCTGTTGATCATCTGCCTTTCGTACCTGATCCTCGCGCCGATTTTCCAGAACCTGACGGTCGCCTTCACGAACCCGCGCGACTTGAGCTTTCCGTCCTCCATGTGGATTCCCGCGCGCATGTCGATTGAGAACTGGCACGTCAGCGCGCTGATGCTCGATTACGGCACGGCGCTGCCGTTCACGCTATGGTTTACGGCGGTCGTCACTTTGCTGCAAACGGTCAGCGCCATGATGGCGGGGTACTCCTTCGCGCGGCTGAAGTTCCCGGGGCGCGGGTTTTTGTTTGTGCTGGCGATTTTCACCATCGTCGTGCCGCCGCAGATGTTCATGCTGCCGCAATACCTGTTCTTCAAGGAGTTCGACATCTTCGGCATCATCCGCGCGGTCACGGGCAAGCCGCTGAACCTGCTGGGCTCGAGCGTGTCTTTGTTCATCCTCAACGCGCTGGGCATGGGGCTTAAAAGCGGGCTGTACATCTACATTTTCCGGCAGACGTTCCGCGCCATGCCCAAGGAGCTGGAGGAAGCGGCGTATATCGACGGCGCGGGCTTCATCCGCACGTTCGTGAGCATCGTGCTGCCCGCCGCGGGCGCGGGCATCCTGACGGTCGCCGTGCTGTCGTTCGTCTGGTCGTGGAACGACCCGCACTATGTGCAGCTCTTTGACAACACCAACGTCAAGTTCCTGATGCTCGCGTTCAACAAGGCGACGGGCTCTGTCGACGAGGCGCTGGCGAGCATCTCGTCCAAAGTGCCGCCCAATTACGCGTTCCTGCTCAAAAGCCCGGTCTACGAGGCGGCGATCGCCAAGACCGGCGCGCTGCTGGTGTTCCTGCCGCTGGTGATCCTCTACCTCATCGTCCAGCGCAAGTTCGTGCAGGGCGTCGAGCGCAGCGGCATTGTAGGATAAAATATGAACGAACGGAAGGCGTGCCGTCGCGCGCCTTCCGTATTTTTTATGGGATACAGATGACGCGCCCGGGCACGAAATCGCTGGGCGCCAGCATGGGATTGGCGGTCAGCAGCGCGCCGGGCGGCATGCCGAGGATGACGGCGAGCGTTTGCAGGTTTTCGTCCTGCGCCAGCACATAGGAAAACGCGCCTCTCTGGCACAGCCTTCGGCTTTGCGCGGGCGGCGCGCAGTACTGCGTGCCGGGCGCTAGGCGCGTGGTCGGCAGCGTGGGATTTGCGGCGCGAAGGGCGTTGTAGGATACGTCGTTGGCAATCAATAGATCGGTAAAGGTCTGGTTGTCGCGCACGGTCGCGGCGCGCGAGCCGAAGGGGCATTGGATTTCCGGCGTGGGCTGCTCGGGACCGGGCAGCGCCGGCGTGGGCAGTCCCTCGGGGCCGATGCCCGGGGTGACGGGTTGCTCGAGGATAGACATCGCTGCATCGCTCCTATTGTTCGTGAGGCGCGCCAGCGCCTCTGCTATCATGGTATTCGCCGATATGGTTTTCGTTCGCCGCAGGCTTGACAATCCCCGGCTGGGGAATTATGATGGACGCAAGGACAACAGAGGAGGCGTTTTTTGTGCGGGCATACGAACTGGCAAAGGAGCGATACGGCGCGCTATCTGTCGATACGGAAGCGGCGATGGCGCGGCTTGCCGCCACGCCCATCAGCGTGCACTGCTGGCAGGGCGACGACGTGCTGGGCTTTGAAAACGCGGGGCAGGGGCTGTCGGGCGGCATCCAGACGACGGGCAATTACCCCGGCCGCGCGCGCACGCCCGAGGAATTGATGGCGGATTTCGAGCGCGCGATGGCGCTCGTGGGCGGCAAAAAGCGCGTCAACCTGCACGCGAGCTACGCGATTTTTGACGCTGACGACCGCGCCGACCGCGACGCGCTCACGCCCGCGCATTTCGCAAAATGGGTGGCGTTCGCCAAGAAGAACGGGCTGGGTATCGACTTTAACCCCACGTTCTTTTCGCATCCGATGGTCAGGGATGGGCTGACGCTGTCCTCGCCCGACGAAGCGACGCGCGCGTTCTGGGTGCGGCACGCGATTTGCTGCCGCAGGATCGCCGCGTATTTCGCGCGCGAATTGGGGAGCGATTGCCTGTGCAACGTCTGGATTCCCGACGGGCTCAAGGACGTGCCCGCCGACCGCCTCGGCCCGCGCCTGCGCCTGAAACAGAGCCTTGACGAAATCTTCGCCGAGAAGCTGCCCGGGGTGATCGACTGCGTGGAAAGCAAGGTGTTTGGCATCGGGCTGGAGGCGTACACCGTCGGCTCGTCCGAGTTCTACATCGCCTACGCCGCCGCGCATCCGGGCGTGTATAACCTGCTGGACAACGGGCATTACCACCCGACCGAGTTCGTCAGCGACAAGATCCCCGCCATGCTCTGCCACTTTGACAGGCTCCCGCTGCACGTCACGCGCCCCATGCGCTGGGATTCCGACCACGTCGTGCGGCTGGACGACGAACTAAAGGAGATCGCGACCGAGATCGTGCGCTGCGACGCGCTGGACAGGGTGCTGATCGGGCTGGATTATTTCGACGCGTCTATCAACCGTGTGGCGGCGTGGGCGCTCGGCGTGCGCTCCATGCAAAAGGCGCTGCTTTACGCGCTGCTCATGCCAAACGATGCGCTCAAACCGTTGCAGGACGCTTCGCGCTTTACCGAGCTCATGGCGGCGCAGGAAGCTGTCAAAACGTTGCCGCTGGGCGACGTGTGGGAGGAGTTTTGCGCGCGTCAGGGCGTTCCGGGTGAAGCCGATTGGCTGAAGCCCGTGCTTGAGTACGAGCGCGAGGTGTTGAAGGCGCGGGGGTAACGGGGACGGAGAGGGAGTAGGGAATAGGGAATAGGGGTTACGAGGGAATAGGGAATCGGTATCGTAGGGGCGGGGCTCTGCTCCGCCCGAAATAGAAATAGGCAATACAAGGCGGCAGGGGCAATGCGACAGAGCGTTCTCCCGCCGCCGTAGTTTGTTTTACGCGGGCGGAGCAGAGCCCCGCCCCTACGCGTTCATAATCTCTCGCCCCTATTCCCTTGTCCCTGTTCCCTAATCCCTACTCCCTATTCTCTCGTCGAAAAAACCTCTTGACATCCTTCCCATACTCTGCTATCATACCCCCGAAACCCGATGAAATCGGTCGGGATTCGAGGAGGGAACGGATTGAAGCTATCCACGCGGGGCAAGTACGGGCTGTACGCGATGGTCTATCTGGCGCAAAAGGCGGGCGAGGGGCCGCAGCCGCTGCGCGCCATCGCCGAGCTGGGCTTGCCCGATCACTATCTGGAGCAGCTTTTGGGCAGTCTGCGCAAGGCGGGGCTGGTGACGACGGTGCGCGGCGCGCAGGGCGGGTATCAGCTTGCCGCGCCGCCCGAGGGCATCACCGTGGGCGCGATCATCGATGCGATGGAGGGCCCCTTGAGCCTGTCGGAGTGCACAGCCGGTCCCGAGGCGGCGTGCCCGCGCAGCGGGAACTGCGTCACCAAACAGGTCTGGGAAACGCTGACCGAGCGCATCAACGGGCTGCTCTGCGGCATCACGCTTGCGGACATATTGACAGGGAAGGAACTGTAACGGTATGGACAGGATTTACATGGACAACGCCGCGACCACGCCGGTCGCGCGCGAGGTGCTGGAGGCGATGCTTCCTTATTATACCGAGGTCTACGGCAACGCCTCGAGCATCCACGGAACCGGGCGCGACGCGCGCCGCGCGGTGGAGAATGCGCGCCGTCAGGTCGCCGCCGCCATCGGCGCGCAGCCGCAGGAAATCTACTTCACCTCGGGCGGCACGGAAAGCGACAACTGGGCGCTTCGCGGGGTCGCGCTTGCCAACCAGAAAAAGGGCAGGCACATCATCACCAGCCAAATCGAGCACCACGCCGTGCTGCACACCTGCCAGTATCTGGAAAAGCTGGGCTGGCGCGTGACGTACCTGCCGGTGGACGATACCGGGCTTGTCTCGCCGGACGCGCTGGAGAGCGCCATCTGCGAGGATACCGTGCTGGTGAGCGTCATGGCGGCGAACAACGAAATCGGCACGGTGCAGCCCGTGGCGGCGCTGGGCGAGATTTGCCGGAAACACGGCGTGCCGTTCCACTGCGACGCGGTGCAGGCGGTCGGCGCGATTCCGGTGAACGTGGACGATTGGCGCGTCGATCTGCTGTCGCTGTCGGCGCACAAGTTCCACGGCCCGAAGGGCATCGGCGCTTTGTACATTCGCAAGGGCGTGCGCATCGAAAACCTGCTCTTTGGCGGCGCGCAGGAGCGCGGCAAGCGCCCCGGCACGGACAACCTGCCCGCCGTCGTGGGGCTGGGCTGCGCCATCGAGCGCGCGGTCAAGCATCTTCCGGAGAACGCCGCGCGGCTGACGGCGCTGCGCGACAGGCTGATATCGGGCATCCTGCAAGCCATCCCCGATACGCGGCTCAACGGGCATCCGACCGCGCGTCTCCCCGGCAACGTCAATATTTCGGTGCGCTACATCGAGGGCGAGGCGCTGCTTTTGCGGCTCGATTTGGCGGGCATCGCGGGCTCGTCGGGCTCTGCGTGCACGTCCGGCTCGCTCGACCCGTCGCATGTGCTGCTTGCCATCGGCCTGCCGCACGAGATCGCGCACGGCAGTCTGCGGCTGTCGCTGTCGGAGGACAACACCGACGCGGAAGTGGACGAAGTGCTGCGCGCGCTGCCCGAAATTGTAACAAATCTGCGCGAGATGTCGCCTTTATATCAAGACCGGGAGGAAAAATAACATGTACAGCGAAAAGGTAATGGAGCATTTCACCAACCCCCGCAACGTCGGCGAGATCGAGGACGCGAGCGGCGTTGGCACGGTGGGCAACGCCAAGTGCGGCGACATCATGCGCATGTTCATCGTCGTCA
>CAZEIC010000081.1:0-7591 GCA_964512175.1 uncultured Oscillospiraceae bacterium
GCGATATCCGCGTGGTGCTCATCAAGCTGGCCGACAGGCTGCACAACATGCGCACGCTCAAATTCCAGCCCGAGGACAGGCAGCGCGCCATCGCGCGCGAGACGCTCGATATCTACGCGCCACTCGCGCACAGGCTGGGCGTGTACGCCATCAAGCAGGAGCTGGAAGACCTCGCGCTGCGGTATATCGACCCCGAGGGCTATCAGGAGGTTGCGCACAAGGTCGGCATGAAGCGCGAGGAGCGCGAGGAAAACATCCGGCTGGTCATCAGCGAGCTTTCGCAGAAGCTCACCGAGATGGGACTGGAGTACGATATCGACGGCAGACCCAAGCACCTCTATTCGATATACCGAAAAATGGTCATTCAGAACCGCCCGTTCGACCAAATCTACGACCTGATCGCCATCCGCGTGCTGGTGAACACCGTGCAGGACTGCTATGCCGTGCTGGGCGTGGTGCACACGCTGTGGAACCAAGTGCCCGGCAGGTTCAAGGACTATATTTCCGTGCCCAAGGCGAACATGTATCAATCGCTGCACACGACGGTCGTCGGCGGGCGGCGCATCCCTTTCCCGTTTGAAATCCAGATCCGCACGTGGGACATGCACCGCATCGCGGAATACGGCGTGGCGGCGCACTGGCGCTACAAGGGCGACGATTCCGACGCGGAGCTGGACAAAAAGTTCTACTGGCTGCGGCAAATCCTCGATTGGCAATCCGAAACGCGCGACAGCCACGAATTCATCGACGGCTTGAAGACCGATTTGTTCTCGGAGGAAGTCTTTTTATTCACGCCCAAGGGCGACATCATCAGCATGCAGCGCGGCGCGACGCCGCTGGATTTCGCGTACCGCATCCACTCCGCCGTCGGCAATTCCTGTTTCGGCGCGCGCGTCAACGGCAAGATGGTGCCGCTGGGTACGACACTGGAAACGGGCGACCGCGTCGAAATCCTCACGTCGGCGACCGCCAAGCCCAGTTACGACTGGCTGCGCGTCGTTAAAACGCCGCAGGCAACGGCGAAAATCCGGCAGTACTTCCGGCGCGAGCTGCGCGGCGAGAACGTGCAAAAAGGGCGCGACATGCTCGAGCACGAATGCAAGCGACGCGGCGTAAAGCTCGGCGATTTGACAAAGCCCGAGCTGTACGAGCCGCTGCTGAAAAAGTACGCGTTCGCCGAGCTGGACGATCTGTACGGCGCGGTTGGGTACGGCGCGGTCGCGTCGGCATATGTCATCACCAAGCTCATTGAGGAACAGCAGCGCCGCGAAGCCGCCGCCAACCCGCCCAAGCTGCCCGAGGCAGCGCAGCCCGGCGAAGCGCCGCGCATCGACCCGCACGGCAAGCCCACCAACGGCATCTTCGTGCAGGGCAACGCCGACATGCTCGTGCGCTTCGCGCACTGCTGCAACCCCGTGCCGGGAGACGAGGTCGTGGGCTTCATCACGCGCGGGCGCGGCGTGACGGTGCATAAAGCGGACTGCGTGAACGCGCAGTATTCCGAACCGGAACGCCGCGTGGACGTAACGTGGGCGCAGGAAAACGTCGAGAGCTACGCCGCGAACCTGCAAATCATCGCTTATGATCACCCGAGCCTGCTCGGCGAAATCACAGTCTATGTCGGCGATCTGGGCACGCCCGTGACCGCCGTCTCGGTCAAGCTCAACAAAAACAAAACCTGCACGATCGCCATGGTCGTGCAGGTCAAGAGCCGCCAGCAGCTGGATGATATCGTGAAAAAATTGCTCAAACGCCCCGACGTGATTTCGGCGTACAGAAGTTAACGAGACGCTCCGCCGTTACCGTACAGTCGCTTCGATGATTCCGCCGCCAAGGCAGCGCTCGCCGTCGTAGAAGACCGCGCTCTGCCCGGGCGTGACCGCGCGCTGGGGCGTATCGAACGTTACGCGCGCGGTATCTCCATTTATTTCCAGTTTCACCGATTGATCAGGCTGGCGATAGCGCAGCTTGACGGTCAAACGCTGGCTTTCGGGCGGCTCGCCCACCCATGTCATTTGCGAAAGCGTCGCCGCACGGCTGTACAGCAGCGGCGAATCCTCGCCCTGCGAGACGATCAAGCGGTTGCCATCCAAATCTTTCCGAACCACGAAGAACGACCGCCCGTCGCCGCGCCCGCCGATGCCAAGCCCCTTGCGCTGCCCGAGCGTGTAATACATCAGCCCGTCGTGCCGCCCGACGGTCTCGCCCTTGTCCGTCACCATGTCCCCGGGCTGCGCGGGCAGGTATTGCGAGAGAAAGCGCTTGAAATTGCGCTCGCCGATGAAGCACACGCCCGTCGAATCCTTCTTTTGTGCGACAGGCAGCCCGTTTTCGAGCGCCAGCGAGCGAACCTGCGCTTTCGTTATGCCGCCGACCGGGAACAGCGCGCGTGCGAGCTGCGCCTTCTTGAGCATGTACAGAAAGTAGCTCTGGTCTTTGTTGTCGTCCGCGCCGCGCAGCAATTCGCCCTGTTCGTTCATGCGAACAAAATGCCCGGTCGCCATTTTCTCCGCGCCCAATTGCAGCGCGAAATCGAGGAACGCCTTGAACTTGATTTCGCGGTTGCACAGCACGTCGGGGTTGGGCGTGCGTCCCGCGCGGTATTCCGCGAGGAAGTGCGAAAACACGCGCTCCCAGTATTCCTTGGCGAAGTTCACCGAGTAATACGGAATGCCGATCTGCTCGCAGACCGCCTGCACGTCGCGCCAGTCGCTCTCGGTGGCGCAAACGCCGTTCTCGTCCTGTTCCTCCCAGTTCTTCATGAACACGCCGACGACATCATACCCCTGCCGCTTGAGCAGCAGCGCCGAAACGGCGGAATCCACGCCGCCAGACATGCCCACCACCACGCGCGTCATGCGACGCCCGCCTTGTCCATGCGCGCAAGCAGCGCCATGAACACTTCATCCGCGATTTCCTTGGGCGGCAGCGCCGCGTCCACGGTGATGAATCGCTCGGCGTTTTGCTGGGCGAGCAACTCATACGCCGCCTCCACGCGCGCGAAGAACGCCTCGTCCTCGATTTCGATACGATCCAGCTCCGACGCGCGCTCCCTGCGCGCCAGCGCGAGCTTGTGCGGCAGGCGCAGGTAGACCGTCGCGTCCGGCAGCCTGCCGTGGATCGCGGGCGCGTTAATGCCCGCCACGCAATCCATGCCGAGCGCGCGCCCGCCGCCTTGATAGGCGATGGAGGAATCCACATACCGATCGCACAGCACGACGCGCCCGGCGGCGAGCGCGGGCAGTATCACGTCGCTCGTGTGCTGCGCGCGCGAGGCGGCGTACAAAAGCGCTTCGGCTTCCGCGCACATACCGACGTTCTTTCTGTCCAGCAACAGACCGCGCACCTTCTCGGACAGCTTGCAGCCGCCCGGCTCGCGCGTTTGCTGTACGTCGTAGCCGCACGCGCGCAGGCGGTCGTCCAGCAACGCGATCTGCGTGCTTTTGCCGCAGCCGTCCAAACCCTCGACTGATATAAAGAACCCACGCTTTTGTTCGGACGAAAGCCCGAGCAGCGCCTGCAGCGCCGAAACGTCGCGCGCGGACGCGTCGGCAAGCGCAAGCTCCTCGGCGCTGCCGTAGCCGTACTCGGCGGCGATGCCGACGATGCCGTTCTCATGCGCGCCGAGGATATCGCTCGCGCGGTCGCCGATCATCACGGCGCTGTGGTAACGCGTCGGCAGCGCTTTCTTGATGAGCGCGCCTTTGTCGGCGTGCAAATCGCTCATGGTCGGACCGACGACGCGGTCGATGTACGGCGAAAGGTGAAACGCTTCCAGAATGCGCTCGCTCGCGTCCTGCGGCTTTCCGGTCGCGACCGCGACATATGCGCCGCCCTTTTTGAGCGCCGCCAGCAGCGCGCGCACGCCAGGGTACGCCGCGTTCTCCAGCCAGCCGACCGTCAGGTAACGCTCGCGGTAGCAGTCCGTCGCGCGGCGACAGCTTTCCTCGTCCATGCCGCAGAATTCCGCGAAGGAATCGGCAAGCGGCGGACCGAGAAATTTTCGGATCACATCGTCGTCCGGAATCGGCATGCCCATTTTCTCCAGCGCGTAGCGCACCGAGCGCGTGATGCCAATGGCGGAATCGGTCAGCGTTCCGTCCAAATCAAACAAAACAGCGTCATACAGCAAGTGCTTCACCCCTGTTTCCTGCGTTATCTTCTGAGCCCCTTGGGATAGTGGTTCTTGAGCGCGCCGCCCGACGCTTTGCCAAACCCCAGCGCGAACCCGCAAAACGCGGGCGCGTACCAGCCCTGCAGCGCGTCGGACACGGGCAATTCCTCGCCGCGCAGGAAGCGCGCCGCGTCGGATTCCGACAGCGGCAGCGTGTTTTGCGGCGCGCCGCCGAGCGCGAGCGCGTGGTCCGGAACGAACCGCCCGCTTTGCGAAGCGCCGAGGTGCAGCCCCACGCGCAAAACGCGCACGCCGGAAAGCGGCGGGCAGTCGGCGGGCGGCGCGATCACGCGCCCGGAGAATACCGCGAGCGCTTTGGGCTGCGGCGCGCCGATATCGCCAAGAAACGCGCGGCACAGCGCGGCATCGTCGCGCGCGGGCGCGGGCAGCGCTTCAGGCGCGCAAGCAGCGCTCTCGCCGCCACTTTTGCGCATCAGCGCGCAAAAGTGTCCCTCTCCCCTATCCCGGTGCGGCCACACGCGCAGCATGCCGCCGTCCGCCGCCGGAAGCCCGGGCAGCGTAAAGGGCGCGAGCGAGAATTCGCCGTGCACGCGCAAAAACCTTCCACCACGCCCTCGTTTTCCAGCGCATTGAACGTGCACGTGCTATACGCGAGCATGCCGCCCGGGCGCACCATTTGCGCGGCGCTGCGCAAAATCGCCGCTTGCCGCGCGGCGCAGCCCGCCGCCTGACTTTCGCGCCATTCCGCGCGCGCCTCGGGATGCCTGCGGAACATGCCCTCGCCCGAGCACGGCGCGTCCACCAGCACCTTGTCGAAATACCCGCGCCAGCGCTCCGCGAGCTTGTCGGGGTATTCGTTCGTCACCACGGCGTTTGGTACGCCCATGCGCTCGATGTTCCGCGAGAGCACGCGTGCGCGCGACGGTACGGGCTCGTTGCAGACCAGCACGCCTTCGCCGCGCATCATCGCGGCAAGCTGCGTGCTTTTACCGCCGGGCGCGGCGCACAGGTCGAGCACGCGCTCGCCCGGGCTTGCGCAAAGCGCCGCAGCGGGCGTCATGGCGCTCGGCTCCTGAATGTAATACGCGCCCGCCTCGTGCAAAGGGTGCGCGCCCGCAAGCGAATCATTCGCCAAATAAAACGCGCCGTCTTGCCACGGAACGGGCGCGAGCACGCCGCCCGGAACAATATCGGGCGCGCCCCGGCGCACGCGCACGCCGCGCACAAACGGCGCATCGAGCGCCGCGAGGAAACACGGCAATGCATCGCCCAACAGCGGCGCGACGCTCGCCGCGAACCCTTCCGGCAGCGCGATGTCCCGCGTCGCTTCCATCATTGGGGATAGCCCCGGTCGCCCGGCTGCTGCGCGGGCGGCTGCTCGTATTCTGGATAGACGGGTTGGTAAAACGCGCTCCGCCTGTCGACCGGCGGCGGAAGCTCGTCCAGATACACCGCTTCGTCCTCATCCTCCGCGAGCGACTGGCGCACGGTGTCCAGCACGCGGAAACGGCGGTGCTTGTACTTATCCGCGCGGCGCTGACGTGCGGGCGACGTGTCCGCCTGCGGCGCGGGTTGATATTCGTATTGATAGAACTGCTCGAATTCACGCGCGCGGTCGGGCTGCGGCGACATTTGCCATTCGCCGCCGTCTTCGTAGTCGACCGCGTCCTGATACCCCGTTTCAAAGCGCTCGTCAAGAGCGTCGTCATTGTTGCGCAGGCGGTGTGAGAACGGCAAGTGCCAGAGGTAATAGGGCCGCCAGCGCACCATCC
Source organism: uncultured Oscillospiraceae bacterium (assembly GCA_964512175.1). Taxonomy (GTDB): domain Bacteria; phylum Bacillota; class Clostridia; order Christensenellales; family Aristaeellaceae; genus CAZEIC01. The sequence goes on from CAZEIC010000081.1 coordinate 5,908, forward strand.
AGACGGCGAAATCGATCGCCACGCCAAGCAGCACCAGCACCGCCGCCACCCAGAACCAGTTCTTCCCCAGCCATTTTGCGGCTTGGTAGGTGTCCTCGTTGGTCAGGGCGCTCCACACGCCGTAGATGAACGTGCGCGTCCAGCCCAGCAGCATGTTAAACAGCGTATTGGCGAAGGCGTTCACGGAGTGCCCCCGATTTTCTTGATTTCGACGGTGACGTACGCGATGTCCGCGCTCAAATACACCGCGTCTTCGGGTCTGGCGATTTGGATGGCGCGCGTCATCGACTGCGACGCGCCCGATATGTCCACCGCGCCAGCGAGGTACGCGAAGCTCGTTTCGGAAATCAGATCCTCCGCGCCCGCCAGCAGCACGCGCTCGGGCTGCACGGTCACGGAAGCCACGGCGTACCCGCTTGCCGGCTGCCCCGACACCAGCCCGATGGTGGACAGCAAGATGGTCTTTTGCGGATACAGCGTCTGCTCGACCACAAGGCTGTCGAGCGTGACCGTCTCCATCGACACGCGGATCAGGTCGCTCTGGATAGGCTCGTTGTTTCGGTTATAGAGCGTGTACGGAACGCCGGTACGCTCCGTCCCGGCGCGCGCTTCGAGCGCCGATACGTCGTACTCCGCCACGCAGCGCACCACGTCCGTCACCAAGGAACGCGGACCGGAGACTGTCACATACGGCGGATCTACGCTGGGCGGGGCGGCGTAAAAGCCCTCGGGCACGCCGCCGATGACCGCCAGCCGCACGGGAATGCGGCTGCGGGAAAGGTACGGCTCGACCTCGACCGTGATTTGCGTCACCGAAACGTCCGTTACCGTGCCGTACACAGACGAGGAGGTCGTCAGCACGTTGAGCACCTGCGTGCCCGCCTCGCGGATGCGCGACAGATCGACGCGGACGTTGAAATTGCTCGCCGTGACGGTGTTGTACACGCGCTGGGGAACGTCGGCGCGCAGGCGCACCGTGGCAAGGTTTTCCAGCCCGGACACGACGACCAGCCCAGAGCGCGTCAGCGTGTCGCTGCCGGTGACGGATATCGTCACATCGTTAAACACGCGCTCGCGCGTCAGCGTTTCATCCTGCAATATCAGCCCGCCCCACAGCGCGATGGCGCACACCAGCGCTACGAGCTTCCAGCCCCAGCGGTGCGTCAAAAGCGCGAGCAGGCGCGACAGGAACGCCTTGATGCCGGAACCGCCCGACAGGGCTTCGGGTTCATTGCTCATCGTTCTTGACCCTCCTTCCCCGGAAGCGGTTGAAAAAGCTGGTGATCAAGTGTTTATACGGCTGGTGGTACATGGTCGTCAAAAGCTGGCGGATGCTGCCCGCGTCCAAATGCCGCGTCAGGCGACCCCCGCGCGCGAGGCTGATGATGCCCGTTTCCTCCGACACAATGAACACCATCGCGTCGGTCGTTTCGCTCACGCCGAGCGCGGCGCGGTGCCGCGTGCCAAGGTCGCGGCTGATGACGCTGGAATCGCTGAGCGTCAGCACGCACGCCGCCGCCATGATGCGCGTGCCGCGGATGATGACCGCGCCATCGTGCAGCGGGGTGTTCGGCTCGAAAATGTTCTCCAGCAGCGGCGCGGAGATCAGGCTGTCGATGGATGTGCCTGTCTCAATCAAATCCTTGAGTCCCGTGCGGCGCTCAAAGACGATCAGCGCGCCGAC
>CAZEIC010000081.1:7601-8355 GCA_964512175.1 uncultured Oscillospiraceae bacterium
GCCAAAGGCGCATTATGAAGACGTTTTAGACTGTCAGCGCGCCGACGCGGCGCTTGGAGAGCCGCGTCAGGCATTGCGTGATTTCGGATATGATGCGCTCGTTTTCCTCGCTGTCGTCTTGAAACTTGTCGATCTTCGCGCCGCGCCCGAGCTGCTCCAGCGCTTTGCGGATCTCTGGCTGGAACAGAATGATGAGCACCAGCGCGCCGTTGTTGAGGATGGTGCGCAGTATCCAGTTGAGCGCGGTCAGCCCAAGCAGCTCGGAAATCCAGCTGACGACCAGCAGCACCGCGAGCCCTTTGAGCACCTGAATGGCGCGCGTTTCGCGCGTGAGCATCACCAGCTGATACAGCAGCACGGCGACGATGAGGATGTCGATATAATCCGTAAACCCCGGGCGGTTAAAGATATTCCAAAAGAAGGTCTGCACCTGATTCCAGAACGCCTCCACCCGCGCATCACCGCCTCTCCGAAGCTGCCGATTCTATTATACACTAGTTCGCGCGCGCGGGAAATGCCAAAATGGGTATTTTTCAAAAATTTCATCATTCCGCCATAACCTTTTCACGTTGCTTGGCGCTTGACATTCCAGTATTTGCGCATTATTATATGAAACGACTCTACATGGGGGTGGCTTTGCATGGCGGACAAGAAGACGTACTATATCACGACGCCCATTTATTACCCCAGCGGGCAGCTGCATATCGGCAACACCTATACCACGGTCGCGGCGGACACCATGAAGCGCTTCAAG
>CAZEIC010000081.1:8365-13225 GCA_964512175.1 uncultured Oscillospiraceae bacterium
ACGAGCACGGGCAGAAAATCGAGCTCAAGGCGAAGGAAGCCGGCGTTACGCCGCAGGCGTTCGTGGACGATATCGTGGCGGGCATCAAGAAGCTCTGGGCGGCGATGGACATCGAATACGACGATTTCATCCGCACGACCGACGAGCGGCACATGCAGGCGGTCAAGAAGATTTTCCGCACGCTCTACGAGCAGGGCGATATCTATAAAGGCGAATACGAGGGCTGGTACTGCACGCCCGACGAGGCGTTCTTCACCAAAACCCAGCTCAAAGACGGTAAATGCCCCGACTGCGGTCGCGAAGTGCACCTCGTGCGCGAGGAGTGCTACTTCCTGCGCATGAGCAAGTATCAGGACTGGCTGATCGACTACATCGAAACGCACCCGGACTTCATCCAGCCCGCCTCGCGCGCCAATGAAATGCTCGCCAACTTCCTGCGCCCGGGCTTGCAGGATCTGTGCGTCACGCGCACGTCGTTCAAGTGGGGCATTCCGGTCGATTTTGACGAGAAACACGTAATATACGTATGGATCGACGCGCTGTCCAATTACATCACTGCATTGGGCTACAACAGCGAGGACGATTCGCTCTACCAGAAATACTGGCCTTGCGATGTGCACCTCGTCGGCAAAGACATCATCCGCTTCCACACGATTTACTGGCCCATCATGCTGCATGCGCTGGGCTTGCCGCTGCCCAAGCAGATTTTCGCGCACGGCTGGCTGCTCTTTGGCAACGACAAAATGAGCAAGTCCAAGGGCAACGTCATCTACCCCATGCCGATTGTCGAGCGCTTCGGCGCGGACGCGCTGCGCTACTACCTCATGCGCGAAATGCCGTTCGGTCCGGACGGCAACTGCACCTATGAAACGCTGCTCACGCGCTTGAACGCTGATTTGGCGAACGATTTGGGGAATCTCGTCAGCCGCACGGTGGCGATGATCGAGAAGTATTATCAAGGCGTTGTGCCCGCCCCCGACGTGGTGGAGCAGGAGGATATCGATCTGCGCGAGCGCGCGCTCGAAACGCCAAGGCTGTATAAGAAACAAATGGACGCGTTGCAGTTCTCCGGTGCGCTCGCCGAGGTCTGGCGGCTGATTGGCGACTGCAACAAGTACATCGACGCGACGCAGCCGTGGGTGCTCGGCAAGGATCCGGGGAATCGGCGGCTGCCGACCGTGCTCTACAGGCTCGCCGATTGCATCCGCTTTGTGGCGGTGATGATCGCGCCCGTCATGCCCCAAACGCCCGCGCGCATCTACGCGCAGCTCGGCATAACGGACGAGCGTCTGAAGACGTGGGATTCGATACTGTATGCTGACTTGCTGTCCGTCGGCACGCGCGTGCAAAAGGGCGAGGCGCTGTTCCCGCGCATCGATATTGCCAAGGAGATGGAAGCGTTCACGGCGAAGAAACCCGAAACGCCCGCCGCGAAGGAAACGCCGAAAGTCGAGAAAAAGCCAGAGGTCGCGTTTGACGATTTCGCAAAATGTCAGCTTCGCGTCGCGCGCGTGATGGCGTGCGAAAAGCTCGAAAAGAGCGATAAGCTGCTCAAGTTCACGCTGTCGCTGGGCGACGAGACGCGCACCGTGCTCTCGGGCATCGCCAAGTTTTACCCCAATCCGGAGGAGCTTGTCGGCAAGCGCGTGGCGATGATCGCCAACCTCGCGCCGCGCAAGATCCGAGGCGTGGAATCACAGGGCATGCTGCTGTCGGCGGCGAACGCCGACGACAGCGCGCTCAAGCTGCTCATGGTAGACGGCGATATCGAGGACGGCGCGGAAATCGGATGAGCGCGCTGTTTGACAGCCATTGCCACCTCGACGACGAGCGCTTTTCAGAAGATATGCCGCAAGCCGTCGCGCGCATGCGCGAAAACAGCGTGACGCGCTGCGTATGCGTCGGGAGCGACCTCGCGTCTTCGGAACGCTGCATCGCGGTAGCGCGCGAATATGACGGCGTGTACGCCGCCTGCGGCGTGCATCCACACGAAGCCAAGGACGTGGCGGACGATTATCTACAGCGGCTTCAAGCGCTGCTTTCGGAAAAGAAGGTCGTCGCGCTCGGCGAAATCGGGCTGGATTATTACTACGACCTCTCGCCGAGGGACGTTCAGATGCGCGTCTTCGAGGAACAGCTGGATTTGGCGTATCGGCTGAACGTGCCCGCCATCTTTCACATCCGCGACGCGCACGGCGACATGCTGTCCGCGTTCCGCGCGCGCAAGGGCGCGCTGCCAAGCGGCGTCATCCACTGCTTTTCGGGCAGCGCGGAAACGGCGCGCGAGTACGTCAAAATGGGCTTCTACATCTCCTTTTCAGGTCCGTTGACCTTCAAAAAAGCGCCCAACCTCTGGGAAGCCGCGCTTGCCGTGCCGCAGGACAGGCTGCTGGTCGAGACCGACAGCCCCTACCTCTCCCCCGAGCCGCTGCGCGGCAGGCGCAATGAACCCGCGAACGTGCGCTATGTCTGCGAGAAGCTCGCGGCGCTGCGCGGGCTATCCCTCGAGGAGATGGCGCGCGTCACCACGGAAAACGCGCTGCGCGTATACCGATTGGAGGGAATCGCATGATTCACGTCTATTACGGCGACGGAAAAGGCAAAACCACGGCGGCGCTGGGGCTGGGACTTCGCGCACGCGGACAGGGCATGCGCGTGACGCTCGCGCAATTCCTCAAAAGCGAAGGCTCGGGCGAACGGCAGGCGGACTTTGACTGCTTGCCCATTCCCCATGCGTTGAAATTCGTCTGGGACATGTCGCCTGACGAGCGCGCGGAATACGCCGCCTTCGCGCAGAATTTGTTTGCGCAGGCGTGCGCCGCGCAGACCGACGTGCTCATTCTCGATGAGCTCTGCGCCGCCATAGCGCTGGGCTTTGTGCAGGAAGAAGCGGTGCTTGCCTACCTCGACGCGCATCAAAACGCGCCCGAGATCGTCATCACCGGGCGCGACCCGTCCGAGGCGCTGCTATCGCGCACCGATTACGCCACGCAGATGCTCTGCGTTAAGCACCCCTACGAGAAGGGCATCCAAGCGCGGCGCGGCATTGAATTCTGAGATTGCATCGTCGGCTGAAACGAATCAACCTTTGATGCCGGACGACGCGATGCCCTCGACCAACGATTTCTGGAAGATGAGAAAGATGATCGTCGCCGGAATGATCGAGAGCGTGGACATGGCAAGCGTCGAGCCGATATCAGAGCCGGAAGACGGGTCGTTGAACAATTGCAGCGCCAAGGAAACCGGGCGCATGCTCGCGCGGTTGACGTATAAGAGCGCCGACAGGTAATCGTCCCAACGCCAGATGAACGAGAAGATCGCGCTGGTGATCATCGCGGGCACGATAAGCGGCAGAATGATCCTGAAGAAGATGCTGTAATACGAACAACCGTCGATTTTCGCCGCTTCGTCCAGCGTGGTGGGAATACCGCCGATGAAGTTCATGATCAGGTACACGAAAAAGCCCTGAATCGCGAAGAAATACGGCAGAATCATCGGGAAATACGTTCCTACCCAGTTCAGATGCCGATACCACATGAACTGCGGAATCATCAGGATCTGCGCCGGGAGCATCATCGTTGACAGAACGAGCACGAATAGCACTTTTTTCAGCTTAAAATGAAGCCGCTGTAGCGAATACGCCACAAACGCGGACGACATCAGCGTTCCGAAGGTGGACGCCAGCGAGATGATGAACGAGTTCGTGAAAAACGTTCCGAAGCTGTAGCCCATAAAGCCCTTCCAGCCCCGGATATAGTTATCCAGCGTCCACACGGTCGGAATCAGATTGGACGCCGTGGGCAACACCATATCCGTCGGCTTAAACGAGGACAGCGCCATCCACAAAAGCGGATATACCATGATCAGCGCGCCGATTTCAACGAGCACATGATAGATGACGTTTCGATATCGCTTTCTGCCTATCATATTTCGCACATCCTCATTTATTCTTCATAAACCCACTTTTTGCGACTGATGAACAAAAGCACCGTAACGGTGGTGATGATCACAAGCATGATCCAAGCCAGCGCCGAAGCGTAACCCATCTGGCTCTTGCCAACGGCGGGAAACGCTTTGTTATATTGATACACGGTGTAAAACAGCGTGGATTTTCTCGGGTCGCCGTTGGTTATTAGTTTGCATTGCGTGAACGCCAGGAAGGAATTGATGGTCTGCTGAACGAGATTGAAAAATAGCGTGGGCGTGAGCAAGGGGAGCGTCACGCGCCAGAATTTTTGCGGCCCGTTCGCGCCGTCCACATAAGCGGCTTCGTACAGTTCGCGCGGGATCTGCTTGAGCGCCGACAGAAAGATGAGCATAGACGAGCCGAACTGCCACACCGTCAGGATGATCAGTACCCAAATCGCCGGTCCTTCGCCGAACCAATTATAGCCGACAATGCCCGGAAACAAGTGACCCAGCAGCGAATTGATCGTGCCGTTGACTTCAAAAAGCCGCCGCCACAGAATCGCGACCGCGACAGAACCGCCGATGATGGACGGCAGATAGAACATGGCGCGATAAACGGGCACAGCACGGGATTCCTGATTGAGGATCAACGCGATCACCAACGCGAAGGCGACCTTCAGCGGCGTGCCGAGGAACGCATAATAACAGGTCACCCGCAGCGCCTTCCAGAACGTGGGGTCGCTGTTGAAGATTTTCGTATAATTCTGAACGCCCACCCATATGGGCGGCGTTTGAATGTCATATTTACAGAAGGAGTAATACAGCGACAGCACCATCGGAATCAGCATGAACATCAGAAAACCGATGATGAACGGCATGCTGAAAACAACGCCTGCCGTGCTCTCCTTGTGAAACCATGCGCCGAAACCGGAATGCTTATTCAGCCGCCGG
>CAZEIC010000082.1:0-13085 GCA_964512175.1 uncultured Oscillospiraceae bacterium
ACCGTCGCGCCGCCCATGAACACGCTGCCCTCCAGCGCGTAGGTCGGCTTGCCGCGCAGCCGCCACGCCGTGGTCGTCAACAGCCCGCTTTGCGACAGCTTGAATTCCTCGCCGATGTTCATCAGCATGAAACAGCCCGTGCCGTAGGTGTTCTTCGCCATGCCCGCGCGGAAGCATGCCTGCCCGAACAGCGCCGCGTGCTGGTCGCCCGCCAGCGCCGCCACCGGGATGCGCTCGCCCAGTATGTCCTCGCGCAGCTGCCCGACGACCTCGGCGGTGTCCACGACCTTGGGGAGCACGGCGCGCGGGATGCCCATCATGCGCAGCAAATCGTCATCCCAGTCCTGCGTGCGGATGTTGAAGAGCATCGTGCGTCCCGCGTTCGTCGCGTCGGTGACGTGCGGGCGGTTCTCGCATAAATGGAACGCCAGATAGCTGTCCACCGTGCCAAAGCAAAGCTCGCCCTTTTCCGCGCGCTCGCGCACGCCCGGGAGCGACAACAGCCACTGCAGCTTCGTGCCGGAGAAGTACGCGTCGGGCACAAGCCCGGTTTTTTCGCGAATCGTTTCCGAATATCCGCGCGCCGAAAGCGCCTCGACCAGCGGGGTCGTCCTGCGGCACTGCCAGACGATGGCGTTGTGCACGCACTCGCCGGTCTGCCTGTCCCACAGGAGCGTCGTTTCGCGCTGGTTGGTGATGCCGACGGCGGCGATTTCCGACGGGCGCACGCCCGATTCGCGCACCGCGCTCCGGAGCGCCTCGATTTGCGTCGTCAAAATGTCCTCGGGCGCGTGCTCGACCCAGCCCGGCTGCGGGTAATGCTGGCGGAACTCATACGCCGCCGCGCCCACGGGCTGCCCCTCGAACGTGAAGAGCACGGCGCGGGAGGAGGTCGTCCCCTGGTCGAGCGCCGCGAGGTAGCGCTTGTTCATCATTTGCTTTTCAGCGCCTCCAGCACGCGCAGGGCGGTCTCGGCGGCGTTTTCGGCGGTGAACCCGAATTCGCGGAACAGCGTCGCCGCGGGCGCGGACGCGCCGTAGTGGTCGAGCCCGATGACCGCGCCGTCCAGCCCCGTGAACTGATACCACGGCATGGTCGCGCCCGCTTCCATCGCCACGCGCGCGCGCACGCCGCTTGGCAGCACGCTTTCTTGGTATTCCTTGTCTTGCGCGAGGAACAGCTCCATGCTCGGCATGGAGATCACGCGCGCCGCCACGCCCTTGTCTTTGAGCAGCGCCTGCGCGTTCATCATGGGCTCCACCTCGCTGCCCGAAGCCATCAGCAGCACGTCGGGCGTTTGCTGATCGCAGTCCGAGAGCACATACCCGCCCCGGAACGCCGCGCGCCCGCTGCGCGCATACAGCGGAAGCCCCTGCCGCGTCAATACAAGGCAGGTCGGCATGCCGCCGTCGAGCGCCGCGAGCCAGCCCGCCGCCGTCTCGTGCCCGTCGCACGGACGGACGACCGTCAAATCGGGCGTGGCGCGCAGCCCCGCGAGCTGCTCGATGGGCTGATGCGTCGCGCCGTCCTCGCCCACGCCGATGGAATCGTGCGTGAGCACGTAGGTCACGGGCAGGCGCATGATCGCCGCCATGCGCATGGCGTGCTTCATATAATCGCTGAACACGAAGAACGTGCCGCAGAACACGCGCAGACCGCCGTGCAGCGCCATGCCGTTGCAGATCGCTGCCATCGCGTGCTCGCGCACGCCAAAGTGCAGGTTGCGCCCCGAACGGTCGTCGCGAGAGTAATCGCCGCCGTCCTTGATGTATGTTTTATTGGAAGGCGCGAGGTCCGCCGAGCCGCCGACGAGGTTGGGTAGGAGCTTGGCGAGCCGGTTGATCATGATGGACGATGTGTTGCGCGTCGCTTCCTTCTGCGGGAACTCCCAGAGCGATTCGTCTTCGAGCACGGCTTCGGGCAGCGCTTCGTCGTGCCACGCGTCCCATTCGGCGGCAAGCTCGGGATACGCCTTGGCGTATTCGGCGAACATCGCCTCCCACCGCACGCGCTTGGCGAGGTTGATTTGCGCGACGTCCGCTGCGTGCCCGTAGACCTCCTGCGGCACGGTGAACGCCTCTTCCGGCATGCCCAGCGCGCGCTTGGCGGCGAGCACGTTGTCCTCGCCCAGCGGTTCGCCGTGCGCCGACGCTTTGCCCTGCTTGGCGGGGCAGCCAAAGCCGATGGTCGTCGGGCAGACGATCAGGCTCGGGCGGTCGTCGCCCTCGGCGAGCGCCAGCGCTTCGACGATCTGCGCGTAATCGTTGCCGTCCTTAACGCGCAGCACCTGCCAGCCGTAGCTTTCAAAGCGCGCGCCCACGTCCTCGCGGAAGGCGATATCGGTGTCGCCCTCGATGGAGATTTCGTTGTCGTCATAGAGCAGCGTCAATTTGCCAAGGCGCAGCGTGCCCGCCAGCGAGCACGCCTCGGAGGAAATGCCCTCCATCATGCAGCCGTCGCCGCAGAAGGCGTACACGCGGTGATCGACCACCGGGAAGCCCGGACGGTTGAACTTCGCCGCCAGCATCGTTTCGGCGATGGCAAAGCCCACGGCGTTGGCAACGCCCTGCCCCAAAGGCCCCGTCGTCGTTTCCACGCCGACGGTGTGCATGTATTCGGGATGCCCGGGCGTCTTCGAGCCCCACTGGCGGAAGCTTTTGAGGTCGTCCATCTTCAGCCCGTAGCCCATCAGGTGCAGCAGCGTGTATTCCAGCGCGCTTGCGTGCCCGCTCGAGAGCACGAAACGGTCGCGATCCTGCCAGTCGGGGCGCGTGGGGTCGTGCTTCATGGCTTTCATCCAGACGGCGTACGCCATCGGCGCCATGCCCATCGGCGCGCCGGGATGCCCGGAATTGGCTTTCTGAACAACGTCCGCCGCGAGCGCGCGGATGGCGTTGACGGTTTTCTGCTCGATGTTCATGTTACATGTCCTCCCGTATATTTTGGTAGTATTGTTGAATCGGTGTAATGTCCACGCCCCGCGCCCGCGCAAGGCACGGCAGCGCGGCGGCGAGCATGCGCTTGAGCCCGCCTTGTACGTCGCTCTCGACGTTCATCGGCAGCACGGGGTCGTGCACCGACAGCCGCAGCATCAGAAACCCTTCGTCAAACAGCAGCCGCACGCCTTCACGGTTGCCAGTATCGATGCGCGCGCCGGGTACGCCTTCCTCCAGCGCCGCGATCACGCGCGCGCCCGCCGCCCGGAAGTCGGGGTCGGTGATCGGCAGGCGGATCTCGCAGCGCTCGACAGGCTCGCGCAGGTCGGAAATCAAGTCCGCGAGCGCGCCGCCCGCGCGCTTTTGCCGCGCCGCCTCGCACAGAAGCAGCGTCGCCAGATACATGCCGTCGTCGAGGAAATGGTTGTCGCGGAACGCCGCGTGCCCGCTGGTCTCGATGGCAAGCGGGCAGTCAACGCCCATCGCGTTTAAGCGCTTTGCCTCGTCGATGACGTTCTTGTAGCCGCGCTTGAAGCGGTGATGCACGCCGCCGCGCGCTTGGATGAACTGCGTCAGCCCGGTCGACGTGACCGAATCGGTCACGATGGTCGCGCCGGGGGCTTTGCGCAGCACAAGCGCCGACGCAAGCGCCAGCAGGCGGTTGCGCCCAAGCTCGCGCCCGTCGCCCGATATGATGGCGGCGCGGTCGCAGTCCGCGTCGAAGATCACGCCGATGTCCGCGCCCGCCGCGACCGTCGCCGCGCTCGCCGCCGCCATGGCGGTTTCGTCCTCGGGGTTGGGCGCGTGCGCCGGGAAACGCCCGTCGGGCGCGAGGTGCACGCTGCCGCGCGTGTCCGCGCCGAGGCTTTCAAGAAGCTCGGCGTAGAACCCGCCCGCGCCGTTCCCCGCGTCCACCGCCACGCGCAGCCCCGATAGCCCCTCGGGCGCGCACGCTTTGAGCGCCGCCTGATACTCGGGCAGAAAATCGTAAGTCTCCGCGCGCGCGTCCGTCCTCGGGGGCGGCGTTTGCTCGTCCGCCGCGATAGCGAGGATCTCGCGCGTATCGCCCGAGGCGAGCCCGCCTTCGCGCGTGATAAACTTGAAGCCGTTGCGGTCGGCGGGCAGGTGGCTCGCCGTGACCATCACGGACGCGTCGAGCGCAAGCGTTTCCGATAAAAGCGCGATAAACATGGCGGGCGTGGTGCACAGCCCGAAATCGAGCATGCGCGCGCCCTGCGCGTTCGCGCCCCGAATGAACGCCGCCGCGAGCGCCTCGCCCGACAGCCGCGGGTCGCGCCCGACGGCGATTTTCGGGGTCGCCGCGCCGGACTTCGCGGACAGCCACCGCGTGAACGCCGCGCCCAGCCGGTACGCGATCTCGACCGTCAGCGGCGCGTCCTCGCCCAGCGCGCGCCCGCGCACGTCCGAACCGCTGAGTAGCTTGGTCAGCATGCGTTTTCCTCCCCGCGCAGCAGCTTGTACAGCGGTTTGAGCGCGACAAAATCCTCTGCGACGCGCGAAACGATGTCTGGCGAATAGATCCAGTCGGCGTGTACGTTTTGCTTTTGCACGTACAGTTCGCGCCGCCTGTACCATGTTTCGAGCTCCCCGGGCAGCCCCTCGGGCAGCTCGAGCTTCTTTTGCTCGCTGCCGCCCGGCGCGAAATCGCGCGCGGCGATGCCGGGCAATAAGGAAACGAGGCAGTCCGGGCGCGCGGCGATACGCCTGCGGAACGCCGCCATCGCCTCTTTGTTTTCGCCCCAGAAGCCCAGCCCCCAGTTCACTTCCTCGATGCGGATCTCAAACCAGAAAAACAGCGCGCCGTCCTTTTGCTCGGCTTCGCGCCGGAACGCCAGCCAGTGGTGGTCGCGGTAGGGCGATTTGTCCTTGGAGAAGCGCAGGTCGCGATAAATGCGCGACAGGCACTTCGCGGGGCGCACTTCCATATCGGGGTCGATGCCTTTCATGGTCGGCGCGAGCGCGTCGATGAAGGCGTAGAAAGGGTCGCGCACGCGCGCGATGTATTCGTCATGATGCTCCGTCATGAACGCTTTGTTGTTGTTGAAGCGGATGTCCAGCAGAAACGGTATCATCGACACCGGGAACCCCTCGAACATACCTTCACCTCGCTTTGCCATATCCAGTACAGTATAGCATTTTCGACGGTCACTTTCAAGCAACCGAAGCGATTTCTCCACGGTTTCGCTTGATTGCCTGTATTTTTATGGTATAATACCCCGTACAGCACACGGGGGAGGATGAACGTTATGAAACGGACGACTTTGCTGGTGATGGCGGCGGGCATGGGCTCGCGCTTTGGCGGCAACAAACAAATCGCGCCTTTGGGACCAAACGGCGAGATCCTGATGGACTATTCCATTCACGACGCGCTGCTGGCGGGCTTCAACAAAGTGGTGTTCGTCATCAAGCCCGAGATGCGCGAGGCGTTCCACGAGGTCGTCGGCGCGCGCGTCGAAAAGAAGGTCGAGATCGCCTACGCCTACCAGACCTATGACGGGCTGCCGTCCTTTTTCCATGTGCCCGAGGGGCGCGTCAAGCCCTACGGCACGGTGCAGGCGGTCCTGTGCGCCAAGGACGCGCTGGACAGCCCGTTCTGCGTCATCAACGCCGACGACTATTACGGGCGCGGCGCGTTTCAGACCATCCACGACGCGCTTGTCAACATGCAAGACGAACCCGGCTGCTCGCACGCCTGCATGGTCGCCTATCTGCTGAAAAACACCGTGTCGGAAAACGGCGCGGTCACGCGCGGCGTGTGCGCGACGACGGACGGCGGCTTGCTCGAGAGCGTCACCGAAACGTATAAGATCGTGCCGTTTGCCGACGGCACGATCCGCGACACCGACAAGAACCCGGACGGCGACGTGCTCGACCCGGACAGCTTGGTTTCCATGAATTTCTGGGGCTTCCTGCCGAGCTTCTTCAGCGGCGCGCAGACGCGGTTCGATTCGTTCCTGCGCGGTTTGCCCGAGGGCGAAATGAAGAAGGAAATGCCGCTGCCCGAGCTGGTGGACGCGATGATGCGCGCGGGCGAAATGGACGTGCGCGTGCTCAAGAGCCACGATACGTGGATCGGCGTGACCTACCCCGAGGACAGGCAGACCGTCATGGACGCGCTCCGCGGCATGCACGCTTCCGGGCTGTACCCCAAGGCGTTGGTGGACTGATATGCTACAAATCGATTTGACCGGAAGAATCGCCGTCGTCACCGGCGCGACGGGGCAGCTCGGGCGCGTCATCGCGCGGACGCTCGCCGCCTGCGGCGCGGACGTGGCGCTGCATTATTACCAGAATCACGAAAAAGCGCGCGCGCTTCAGGCGGAGATCGAGGCGCTCGGTCGCCGCGCGTGCATCGTACAGGCGGACGTGGGCGACGAAGCGAGCGTGCTCGCCATGCGCGACGAAATCGGCAGGGCGCTGGGCGCGCCGGAGATCGTCGTCGCCTGCGCGGTCAGCCAGTACGCATGGAAACCGGTGCTTGACCAGCCGACCGCCGATTATCTCGACCAGTTCAACACCTGCGTGCTGCACAACGTGCTCATGGCGAAGGCGTTCCTGCCCGCCATGTACCAGCGCGGCGGCGGGCGCTATATCGGCGTGAATACCGAGTGCGCCGCCCAGTGCCTGCCCACGCAGTCGGCGTATGCCGCCGCCAAGCGCGGCATGGACGGCGTGTTGCGCGTGCTCGCGCGCGAGGCGGGGGAACACGGCGTGACGGTCAATCAGGTCGCGCCCGGGTGGACGATCTCCGAGCGCGAACGCGTAAACGGCATGGGCGAAAGCGCCGCGTACATCAAAAACGTCCCGCTTGGGCGGCGCGGCGAGGACACCGATATCGCCAACGCCGTCGCCTTCCTCGCGTCCGACCTCGCGGCGTTCATCACGGGTGTGTACCTGCCCGTCTGCGGCGGCGCGGTCATGCCGGGGATTTAGTTTTCTTTGATACGCAAAACGGCGAAGGGGCGCTTGACCCGCTTCGCCGTTTTTATATGCGAATTACGCTTACCGCATCCCGAACATGGCTTCCTTGCGGTCGAGGTAGTACAGGTAGTCGTCCTCTTTGACGTTGGGCGGACAGCGGTGGTCGCAAAAGGGGATGTAGCCGCCGCGCGCGACGCACGGCGCGATGCTTTGCAGGTATTCGTCGATGGCTGCGCGCCCCGCGCCCAGCGCCATTTTGTCCACGCCGCCCATGATGCGCAGCTCAGGATATTCCGCAAGCAGCTTCGCAGGGTGCGTGCAGGAGTTGACCTCGAACGGGAACAGGCAGTTGATGCCGCCGTCCATCAGGTGCGGCAGGATGGGGCGCACGTCGCCGTCGCAGTCGGTGTACCACAGATCGATGCCATATTTTTCCAGCTTGTCGCGGATGCGGCGGTAGCGCGGACGGAGCACGTCGCGGAAGAACGCCACCGGCAGGATGGGGCCTTTGTTGTAGCAAATGTCCTCCCAGCCCGAAGCGTAGTCGAACCGAACGTTGGGCAGCACCTGATCCAGAAAGGTTTCGACCAGCACGCAGCAGCGCTCGACCATGTCTTCCAGCATCTCGGGATAATCGTAGTATGTATAGCATACGCCCTCGAACGTCAGGATATCGCGGATGCGCCCGATCATCGAGCCGCAGTCCACGCCCAGCGGGAAATCGCGCTGATCGTCGGTCGGCAGCGACGCCTTGAGCGCCGCGATATCCACCTTGCGGGACGGGTCGTCCGGGTCAAAGCGCTCTTTTTTGACCTTTTCCCAGTCCTCGGGCGTTTCGATGGCGCTCTTGATGAAGTGCGGGATGGTCGAGTGCCCGTCCATCGGCACTTCGGCGATGAGCCCTTCGGCGTTCTGAATAAGGCGCTTGCCGTTTTGCACGCCCAGTTCCCGGTGCTCAAACGGCGGGCTCATGAACACCGTGCCGCTGACGTTCCGGATGGGGTCGAAGGAAAACAGCGTGTTCGCCTGCGCTTCGGTGGTGATGCCGCGGTCGCGGAAAAGCGCCCACTGGCTGTAGTTTTCCTCCCAGTAGCCAAACTCCATGTGAAAGCAGCGGTCGACGCTCTGAAAGTGCATCTGCCGGTTGAAGCGCTCGCGCGCGGTCATCGTTCCCTTCCACGGGGCGCGAATGGGCGTGATTTCCATGGTGCGCACCTCCTATAAATACGGAATCATGTCGGAAAGCCGTTCGAACGTCAGCGTCGGCTGGATTTCGGACGCGGCGAGCATGCCTTGGTCGGTCTCGCCTGAGAGCACGAGCACGCTCGTCATGCCAAAGCGCACGCCCGTCGCGATATCGGTGTACAATCGGTCGCCGACCATGGCGAGCGCTTCCTTTGGAAGCCCCGTCACGCGCAGCGCGTCCTCTACGATGCCCGCGTAGGGCTTGCCGATGATGAGATCTGGCTCGCGCCCCGCGCTTGCCTTGATGAACGCGATGATCGCGCCGATATCGGGCGCGAAGCCCGTCTCGGTCGGGCAGTTGAAGTCCGGATGCGTGGCGACATAGGGGAGACCTGCGCGCACCAAATCGCACACGCGCCACATTTTTTGATAGTCCAGCTCGGTGTCGTAGCCGATGAGCACGTAATCCGGGTCGTCATCCGACAAAGGCACGCCCATCTCTTGCATTTCAGCTCGCAGGCTGCGGTTGCCCAGCAGGTACGCCTTTTTGCCGGGGAACGCCGAGAGCGCGTACCGCGCCGCCGCCTGCCCGCTGGTGAGCACGTTGAGGAACGGCGCGCGCACGCCCATGCGCGTGAGCTTTTGTACGTAATGCGCCGCCGAGCGCGAGGAATTGTTCGTCAGAAAGAGCGCCGAGCGCCCGGTGGCTTCCAGTTTCGCCAGAAATTCCAGCGAACCGTCAATCAGGTTCTCGCCCAGATAAAACGTGCCGTCCATGTCCAGCAGGAAGCATTTGACCCGCGCCAACGTTTGCCGTATCATTGGTGAAAAACTCCTTATAGAAGCATTGCTTTGAATTTGTAACCGCCTTCACGCTTTTCCATCACGCCCGCAAACCGCCCGCCAAGGTACGCGCGAAAGAGCGCCGCCGGTTCGCCGGAAAACGCGCACTCGGGCAGCGCCACGCCGTTTGCGCACGGCTTTTCATACGCGGGGTCTACGTCGCGCGCGGGCAGGTGCGAAAGCGCCCAGTCGGGTGGCAGCAGCGCGTCCGCAAGGTTTTCGCGCAGCTCCTCGAGCGTGCGCGCGGTGGACAGATCAAACGCGCCCGATTGCTCGCGCAGCAAAAACCGCATGTGCGCCGGACAGCCGAGCGCTTGCCCGATGTCGTGACAGAGCGTGCGGATGTACGTGCCTTTGCCGCACGCGACGCGCAGCAGCGCGCCGTGATTTTTCGTTTCACGCAGCAGGTCGATGCTGCTGATCGTCACGGTTCTCGGCTGCGTTTCGACCGCTTCGCCCCGGCGCGCCAACTTGTACAGCGGCACGCCGCCTTGTTTGAGCGCCGAATAGGCGGGCGGCGCTTGCAATATGTCGCCCAGAAAACGCGGCAGCGCCGCTTGAATATCCGAATAGGACGGGTAGTTTTCGCCCGTCTGCACCGCCGCGCCCTGCGCGTCCTGCGTGTCGGTCGCCGCGCCGAACGCGATCTCCGCGACATAGCGCTTTTGCTTGTCCACCAGTACGTCAAAGAGCTTGGTCGCGCGCCCGAGCATCACCGGCAGCACGCCCGCCGCCTCGGGGTCGAGCGTGCCAAGATGCCCGCACCGCGCGCCCGACAGGCGCTTGACGCAGCCGACGACCGCCGCCGAGGTCATGCCCGGAGGCTTGAGCACGTTGATATAGCCGTCCATCAGAGCGCCGCGAAAATCGCGCTTTCCATCGCCGCGACCGCCTCGTTGAAGTCTTCCGCCTTGACGCGGCAGCCCGCCGCCAATTCGTGCCCGCCGCCGCCGAACTGCACGGCGATGCGCGCCACGTTCTGCGGCTCTTTCGCGCGCAGGCTGAAGCGCACGCCGTCGTCGTCCTGCTCGGCAAGGCACGCGATCTGCACGCCCGGCATGTACAGCCCGAAGTTCACGATGCCGCCCGCGTCCTCGTTTTTCGCGTCGCACAGCGCGAAATCGGCGCGCGACAGGCGCATGACCGTCGCCTTGCCGTCCGCCAGAAAGCGCATGGAGGAGATGGCTCTGCCGATGAGCAGCGTGTTTTCACGCGAGCGCATCAGGAACAGATCGCGCGCCATGTCCTGCAGCGGCAGACCCGCGCGCATCAGTTCTGCGGCGCACGAAAACGCTTCCTCGTCGGCGTTGCGGAAGCTGAAATTGCCCGTGTCGCGCGCGATCGCGGCGTACAGGCAGATCGCCATATCACGCGTGATCGGCACGCGCAGCGCGCGCGCCAACCGCATGACGATCGCGCCCGTCGAGCTCGCCTCGAAATCGACCTCGTTGTGCTGCGCGTACCAGGGGTTCGTGCCGTGGTGGTCGAGCTGCGCGGTGACGGGCGCGCGCAAAAACGCGTCCTTCATGCTTCCCAAGCGCCCCTCGTCGCCCGCGTCGAGCGCGAAGGCGAGGTCGAACGCGGCGGTCTCCGGCACGCTGGTTTGCACCCTGTCCGCCCACGGCAGCGAACGAAATTCCTCCGGCACGCCGTCCGCGTCGGTCATCGTCACCGTTTTGCCGAGGCTCGTCAGCATCATGCCCGTGGCGAGCATCGAACCGATAGCGTCGCCGTCGGGGGAGATGTGCGTGCAAAGCAGGATGCTGCCCGCCCCTTGCAGGGCGGACAGCATCGCGGCGTTTTCAATCGTTTTCATTTGTTTCATCCGTGCTTTCCGATGTGTTTGCCGAAACGTCCCGCAGGATGCTGGCGATGCGCACGCCGTAGGCGATGTTCTTGTCGCGCTCGAAGACCAGCTCGGGCGTATACCGGAGCATGAGGCTCTTGCCAAGCTCGCGCCGGATGAACCCCGCCGCGCTTTTGAGCGCCTTCATCAAGCCGTCCGCCACATCGTCCTCCAGCACGCTGACATAGACCTTGGCGTACCGCAGGTCGCGCGCGACGTCGGCGCGCGTGACGCAGAACGTGCCCGTCACGCGCGGGTCGTGCACTTCTTCGCGCATGATGCGGTCGACCTCGCGCCGGACTTCTTCGGAGATCCTGTCGATGCGAAAGCTGCTCACCGTTCGATTTCCTCGTTGACAAAGCATTCCACGATGTCGTTTTCTTTGATGTCGTTGTAGTTTTCCAAGCTCATACCGCACTCATACCCCGCCGCGACCTCGCGCACGTCGTCCTTGAAGCGGCGCAGCGAGGACAGCTTGCCTTCGAAGACCACCACGTTGTCGCGCAGCAGGCGCACGGAGGCGTTGCGCTGCATCTTGCCGTCCTGCACCATGCAGCCCGCGATCGTGCCCGCGCCCGTGATCTTGAAGACGCTGCGCACCTGCGCGTGCCCCAGCAGCACTTCCTTGAACTGCGGCGCGAGCAAGCCCTTCATTGCCTTCTCGATGTCCTCGGTCGCCTGATAGATGACGCGGTACAGCCGCACGTCGATTTCCTCGCGCTCGGCGGCGTCGCGCGCGCCCGCGTCGGGGCGGATGTTGAAGCCGATGATGATGGCGTTGAACGCGGAGGCAAGGTTCACGTCGTCCTTGGTGATCGCGCCGACGGCTGCGTGCAGCACGCGCACCTTGACTTCGTCGTTGGAGAGCTTCTCCAGCGCCTGCTTGACCGCCTCGACCGAACCCTGCACGTCCGCCTTGATGATGAGGTTGAGGTTTTGCACCTTGCCCTCGGCGATGCCCTCGAACAGATTGTCCAGCGAGACTTTGGCGGACGTCGCCGAGCGCGCCGCCTTTTGCTTGTCGCGGCGTTCCTGCGCGACTTGACGCGACAGGCGGTCGTCCTCGACTGCCATCATGTCGTCGCCTGCGTTGGGCACTTCGTTGAAGCCCGCGACTTCGACCGGGCAGGAGGGCGCGGCTTCCTGCACGCGCTCGCCGCGGTCGTTGAGCATCGAGCGCACGCGCCCGGACGCCATGCCCGCCACGATGTTGTCGCCGACGCGCAGCGTGCCGTTTTGCACGAGCACCGTCGCCAGCGGGCCGCGGTTCTTGTCGAGCTTGGCTTCGATGATCACGCCGCGCGCGAGTCTGTCGGGGTTGGCGCGAAGCTGCAATACGTCCGCCTGCAACAGAATCATTTCGAGCAAATCGTCCACGCCCGCGCCCGTGACGGCGGAGACGGGCACCATGATGGTTTCGCCGCCCCATTCTTCGGGCACAAGCTCGTACTTGGTCAAATCCTGTTTGACGCGCTCGGGGTCTGCGCCGTCCTTGTCCATCTTGTTGATGGCGACGATGATCGGCACTTCGGCGGCTTTGGCGTGGTTGATCGCCTCGACCGTCTGCGGCATCACGCCGTCGTCCGCCGCGACGACCAGCACCGCGATATCGGTGGACTGCGCGCCGCGCATGCGCATGGCGGTGAACGCCTCGTGACCGGGGGTGTCCAGGAACGTGATCTGCCTGCCCTGCAGCTCGACGGTGTACGCGCCGATGTGCTGCGTGATGCCGCCCGCCTCGCCCGCCGTAACGTGCGCGTCGCGGATGTAGTCCAGCAGGGAGGTCTTGCCGTGGTCGACGTGCCCCATGATCGTGATGACCGGGGGACGCGGCGAGAGATCGTCCTCCACGTCCTCGAAGTCCGCGTCGGAGAGGTAATCCTCGGCGGTCTTGTCGAGCTTGAGCTCGAGGTCTACGCCGAACTCCGAGGAGACCAGCGCCGCCGTGTCAAAGTCCAGATCGCTGTTGATGGTCGCCATCACGCCCAGCAGGAACAGCTTCTTGATGATCTCGCCCGCGGGCTTGCCGATGCGCTCGGTCAAATCCTTGACGGTGATGGTGTCGGCGGTCATGAACGCCTTTTCGATCTTGATGGGCGCCATGAGCTGCTGCGCCGAGGGCTTCTTGGCGCGCGCGCGCTTGCCGCCGCGCACCACGTCGTCGTCGTAGCCCGAGAAGTTCTCGCGCACCATCTGCCGCTTGTTCTTGACGACGCGCTCCGGGTCGTGCTGGCGCACGTAATTCTTCTTGTTGGGGTCGTAATTGCTGACGCGCTCTTTTTCGAGCGTGGGCGTCAATTCCGGACCGCGCGCGCGCCCTTGACCGGGACGCG
>CAZEIC010000083.1:0-12766 GCA_964512175.1 uncultured Oscillospiraceae bacterium
TGGACAGCAGAAACGTCGCCACCGTCACAAGCAGGATACAGCCCATGATCAGCAGCAAAAACCGCGTCAGATACGAGGTGGTCAGCTTTGGCATGTCACGCGCGCGCCGTTTCTTGAATCTCGGCTTTATAGCCCACGCCGTACACCGATTTGAGGGAAATGCTGGTGTTCTCCGGCAGCTTCTTGCGGATGCGCTTGATGCCCGTGTCCACCACGCGCGGGTCTCCGTCAAAATCAAAGCCCCAGATGCTGTCCAGCAATTGCTCGCGCGTGAACACCTGGCGCGGATAACTCGCCATCATGTGCAGGATCTCCACTTCCTTGGGCGAGAGCACGACGGGCTCGCCATCCACGCGCACCTCATAGCAGCGCAGGTCGATGGTCGTATTGCCGACCGTCAGCGCGCCGTGCTCGGGCGCTGTCGTCATTTGGTTGAGACGGCGGAAGATGACCTGAATGCGCGATACGATCTCACGCGGGCTGAAAGGCTTGACAATGTAATCGTCCGCGCCCAGCGCGAAGCCCAGCAGCCTATCCACTTCCTCGCCCTTGGCGGTGAGGATAATGACGGGCGTCATGCTCTGAGAGCGTATTTCGGCGCAAATTTCCGTGCCCGTGCGCCCGGGCATCATGATGTCCAGAATCACCAAATCAGGTCGGATGCGCGTGAATGCCTCCATCACGTCCGTGCCTTTGAACACCGAATAGACCTCATAGCCGTCGCGCGTGAGGTAGAGGCGGAGCGACTCGTGAATGCCGATTTCGTCGTCCGCGATCAATATCAATTTCTTTTTGTTCAAGCCGCGTCCCTCCCGTCGATTCTTTCGGGTGTATCCTACCACATTGGGGACGCGGAGGCAAGCGCTGTCACAGGGTTGACACAAAAACGGGTCACAGCACGCCGCGCAGATCGCCCTTCTCGGTAGCGGCAATCAAGCACAGGTAGGTCGCGGCGGTGTCGTACCGCGCGTCGTGCGCCTGCATGCCGCCCGAAAACCACTCCGCCGCCTTTTCCGCGATGATCTCGGGCGTGATACCGTAGTACTCCGCGAGTTCTTCCAGCTTGGGCGGTTTGGGTCGCCCGGTTTGCACCTTGCGCGCCATGCGCATGATGCCGGTCGCGTAATTCATCGTGCAGAAAGTGTTGATTTTCTTGAGCTTCAAGCCGCAGCGCTCGAGCTCCACGCGCAGGTAGCGATCGTCCGCCGCGACGTTGTGTCCGACCAGCAGCCGGCAAGCGCTAAAATCGTCATACACCTCGCGCGCTCTGTCCTCGAAATACTCGCCGCCCGAAAGCTCGGCGAGCGCTTCCATCGTCAACCCGTGCACTTCCAGCGCGCCCGCGCTCATTTCATCCACGGAAAAGAACAGGTTCTTACCCGTGACGCGCCCGTTCTCGATCATCAGATAAGAAAGCTGGCAAATCTGCCCCGGCGTCAGGTCGGTCGCCTCGGTATCGAATACAATCAAATCGCTCATGCAGGCTGGCGCTCCTCTGCGTCGCGGAATGTCGGCACGACGAGGCGCAGCGCGTCGATAACGGCGGCGTTGCCCTTGTCCAGCGCGGCGGTCAGCGTGGCGAGCATGGCATCCAGCTCCGCTTTTGTCACGGCATTTGCGGATACGATGGAGATCTTATTGTGCGCCGTTTTCTGGAGCGATTCCTGCTCCGAACGCATCATCAGCTCCTCATAGAGCTTCTCGCCCGGACGCAGACCGATGACCTTGATTTGCATCGTGACCCCTGGCTCGAAGCCGTAATACCGCATAAGCTGGCTGGCGAGATCGACGATGCGCACGGGCTTGCCCATGTCCAACACGAAGATGGAGCCAGCCATCGCCATCGAGCCTGTCTGCAACACAAGCTGCGCCGCCTCCGGGATGGTCATGAAATACCGCGTGATATCGGGGTCTGTGATCGTCACCGGACCGCCCGCCTTGATTTGCCGCTCGAACAGCGGAATGACGCTGCCGTGCGAACCGAGCACGTTGCCAAAGCGCACCGCCATACATTTCATGGGCGACATGGCGGCGTAGTAGGAGATCAGCATTCCCGTGACGCGCTTTGTCGCGCCCATGACGTTGGTCGGGTTGACGGCTTTGTCGGTCGAGAGCTGTACGAACCGTTCCACGCCGTTGCGGTGCGCGCTTTCGAGCAGGTACAGCGTGCCGAACACGTTGTTTTTGACCGCCTCGGCGGGGCTGCCTTCCATCAGCGGCACATGCTTGTGCGCGGCGGCGTGGAACACCACATTCGGATGATACTGCCGCATCACATCGTCCAGCCGTTCGCGGTCGCGAATCGAGCCGATCACGACCTCGACCGGGCAATCCATACCGTACTGCGAGCGCAGCTCGCACAGCAAGTCGTACGCGCAGTTTTCATAGATATCGAATATTACCAGCTTACGCGGAGAAAACGCCATGACCTGCCTGCACAGCTCCGAACCGATGGAACCGCCGCCGCCCGTTACCAGCACGACCTTACCATTCAAATATGCGCTGATTTCGCGGTCGTCCAGATGCACCTCGTCGCGCGCGAGAAAGTCCGCGATGTTCGGTTCGCGAATCGAAAGCAACTGCTCCTGCCCGTTGCCCGTGCCGCCATAGACCCTCTGCGGATCGGTCAGCATGCGCACATGACAGTGCGTGGCATTGCAAAGCGCGATGATCTCCGTCATGCGTTCGCCGCGGACAGAGGGCATGGCGATGACGATATCGCTGATGTGCATGCGCTCGATGACCTCGGGCGCGTCCGCGATCTTCCCGACGACGGGAATGCCTTGAATCGCAAGCTTTTGCTTGTCCGGCGCGTCGTCCAACAGCGCCACGGGCGTGCCGATGCTCTTGGGCGCCCGGCGCGACTGTTCGATGAGGTACGTCGCCGCCTCGCCCGCGCCGATGATCAACACCGTGCGGTGAGAAGCGTTGCTCCCCTCCTGCGCAGGCTTTGGCGCGCGCATCCGCGCGAGCCTGGCGCGTATACCGTGCGAAAGAAGACGCGCCGAACCGGAAAACAGGATGATGAATAGGCTTGTGTTCAGAAGAACGGCGCGGGAAAAGCCGAGCGTCAGAAAATGGTTGAGCAGGCACGTCGAAAACCCGACGATCGCCGTAGCAATGCCAAAGTAAACCACCTCGCGCGTGCTCGCGTAACGCCAGAGCACGGAATACATGCCCGAAAGCGTAAACGTGCCGATGTACAGCAGCAAAAACGCATACCAAAAACGCGTTATAAGCGCCATCTGCTCGCTCGGCACAGACCACTCGAAGCGCAGCTGGGAGGCGAGATTCAACGAAAACAGTATGACGACGGCATCCATACATGCCAGCAAGAGTTTGCGACGGTGCGCCTGAATATAGCGAATGATACCGATCATCCTTTCATTCAGTATTTCCTATACCTATACGCGGCAGCGCGCTTTATGTTTCACGGAGCAGCGTATGTAGGCGACCCGCGCCCGGGCGCTTGGGACACGCATGCAGCGCGCGCGCGAACTGCGCGTAATCCTCCGGCGTATGCGCGTCGGAGGCGATATAGTCCACCTCGCCGCTCGCGAGCCAAGCTTTCGCCGCCTTGCGCTCGAGTGAAAACATATTGAGCAGCAGCGCCTGCGCGTCGATCTGTATCTCCAGCCCGTACCCGCGCATTTCAGTCAGCATGACGGCGTCCTTTTGCAAATACCGATAGCGCTCGGGATGCACTAAAATTGGGTGATACAGCTTGGATATCTCGCAAAAATGATACTGCCAGTTGGGAATCAGCATCATGGACGACATTTCGATGAGCAGGCAGTCGGTATCCTGCACGCAGTAGCGCGCAAGCGCTTCCGGCTCGCACGCCGCCAGCACGCGGTAATTTACCTCGTACCCCAGCAGCATGTGAATACCGCGCGTCTGCGCCGCCGCGCGCACGGCGTTATATCGTTCGTGATATACGCCAAAATCGGCGGTCGGCTGATACATGTGCGGCGTGGCGATGATCGTCGTAACGCCGCAAGCATGCGCGCGGTCGAGCATCTGCTCGCTCTGCGCCATGGAATCCGAACCGTCGTCCACGTTTGGCAATATGTGACAGTGGATATCGAGCATGATTTACGCCTTTCGCCGTTTGCTTTTTTCCTGCGGCACGCCGATGCCTTCGCGGTCAAGCTCGTTCTTGCGCCTGTCGGTGTCCGAGCCGTAGCGGATATCGGAGTAATAGCTGCCGTAACGATACGAGCGATAGCCGTAATAGCCATGCTGTTTGGGGTCGATAAAGTTGAGCACCGTGCCGATGACGTTGGCGTTCGCTTTGTGCAGCTGGTCGATCGCCTCGCCAATCAGATGTTTATCCACCAGCCCCGAACCGATGACGAACAGGCAAGCGTCTACCTTGCTGGAGAGAATCGCGGCGTCGATGTACATGCCCAGCGGCGAGGTGTCGAAAATCACCATATCAAACGCCTGCCCCGCAAGCTGGATAAATTCGTCAAATGCGTCCATCTTGAGGAGGCTGGTGGCGATGCTCGCCTTGTGCATGGAGTCGATAAAATATACGCCGGTGTTCGGCACTTGCGATATGATGTTTTCCAGCGATTGCCGCTTGGACACATAATCCACCAGATCCCAGCGATTGCGCGTGAAGAACAGCCTGCCGATCGTCGGGCTGCGGAAGTCGATATCCACGATCAATACGCGCTTGCCATCGTCCGCCATAGCGCTGGCGAGCATGACGGCGACGGAGGATTTGCCTTCTTTGGGGATGGTGGAGGTCAGCATCAAGGTCTTAATGGGCTTGTCCATGCTGCAAAACTGGATGTTCGCCGCGAGCGTTTTGATGGATTCCTGCGTCAGCCCGGACACCGCACGGTACAGTTCGCGCGTCCGCCTGCCCGCCTCGCGGTAATAATTATCCATCTCCGTGTTGTAGGAAATGACGTTGGACAGCACGGGCATGTCAAAAGCATTGACCGCGTCCGACTCCGAGCGGATGGTGTTGTTGAGCAGCTCGATGGCGAACGCGATGCCGACCGCGACGACCAGCCCGATGAGCGTCGCCGTCAAAATGCTCTGCACGCGCTGCGGACCGGACGGAAATTCCGGCACTTTCGCTTCTGTGATGATGTTGATGGGCGCTTCCAGCAGCCCGGACTCGTCCAGATAGGAGATAAACGCCTCCGTGATGGCGTTTGCCGCGCGCGCGCACTGGGCGGGGTCCGTCCCGGCGGCGGTGATGTACATGAATCGGGAGTTGGAGCCCGCGGACGTGCTCGCACCGGAGGTAACCTTGATCGTCGCGCCGAGGTCGTCGCCGCCGCCCAGCAGCTTGATCGCCCGGTTCATAACGGGCTCTTGCTGGATGAGCACCTGATAATCGGCGACGAGCTGCGCGCTGGTGGACCAGTCATACCCAGACGACGTAGAGGACGCCGTGGTCTCGTATGTTCGCAGGACGTAGAGCGTCGTGCGCGCCTCATAGGTGTCCGGAACGAAGCTGTAGTAGTAGATGCTCGCCGCTATCGCGAGCACAAGCGGGATCACGAGGATCAACAGTAACCACTTACGGACGATCCGCAGTATATCCCTGATCGTTAGTTCCTGCATCTTTGGACACTCCAACACTCATTAGTCTAAGATGGCTCATATCATCTTTAAAGGAAATTATACCATGTAAGGCAGGAAATGTCTACAACAAATCACCGTTGGCTTTACGCCGTCCTGTGCGCCGAAGCGCTCCTTGTCGCAAGGCTGACTGCGGGCACGACGACCAGCCCCGCGAGCATGGCGGATACGCCGCTTGCCGGGGCGACCTGCGTCCCCAAGATGAGCGCCGGCAGCGTGGCAATCAGCAGCCCCGCGATCAACCCCGCCCACGCGCCCGCCTTGGTCGTACCCTTCCAAAGCAGACCATACAGGAACGGCGCGAGGAACGCGCCCGCGATCGCGCCCCAGGAGAGCGACATCAGCTGCATGATGGGCGTGTTCTGCATGAGGAAATTGATGCACAAAGAGAGCACGACGAACACAATACACAGCGCGCGCATCGTGCCCGTCACGGTGTCCTGCTTGCGGGCCTTGGCAAACAGGCTCAAAAAGTCGATGGAGATGACCGAAGCCGAGGCGAGCACGAGCGAAGTCAGCGTCGATATGCTCGCCGACAAAAGTAGTACAATAAACAGCCCCTGCAGCACGTCCGGGATCCCGACGACCGTCTGATCGGTCAGGATGACCGGCATCACGCTGTCCAGCGGCAGTTCGCCCGACAGCGCCATGTCGTAGTACGGCGCTCCGCCCGCTTCCTGAATGCTTTGCAGTATGACGCGCCCGAAGCCGCCCGCGAAGTAGATACCGCCCGCGATGACGAGCGCGAACGCCGTGGAAATGATGGTCGCGCGCTTGACGGAGCGCTCATCGCGGATGGCGAAGAACTTGTGGATCATCTGCGGCAAACCGAGCGTGCCCAAGGATGTCAACAGCACATTGGTAAACAGCGGCGATATGCTGCTCTTTTCGGGCAGCAGCGCGTTGAAGCTGCCCATCTGCCCAAGCTTTGCCAAGCCCTCGGTCAGCCCGCCCGCGCCGCGGATGATGTACCAAACGATGAGCACGATGCCGACGATCATAATGATGCCTTGAATGAAATCGGTGATGGCGGTCGCCTTGTATCCGCCGGCGAACAGGTAGAGCGCCGCGAGCATGGCGATACCGACCACGCACCATGTGTAGTCGATGCCGAGCGCCATCTGAAACATCGTGCCCAGTCCCTTGTAGACCGATGCGGAATAGGGGATAAGGAACACGAAAATGAGCACGGAAGCATACGCCTTCATGCCCTTGGAGGAAAAACGCTTTTCAAAGAACCCCGGTATGGTTGAAACGTTGAGCTTTTCGCCCATGCGCCGCACGGGCTTTGCCAGCAGCGCCCATGCCAGCAGGCTGCCAATCAACGCGTTTCCGATGCCCGCCCAAGCCGCCGACACGCCATAGTTCCAGCCCATTGAACCCGCGTAGCCCACGATGATGACGGCGGAAAAATAGCTCGCGCCATACGAGAGCGCGCTCATCCAAGCGCCCACGTTGCGCCCGCCCAGCAGAAATTCATTTAAGGAGAGAGATTTTTTTGCGGTGAGAATCAGAACGGTCACGATCATCAAAGCGTACAATACCAGAACGGCTACCTTCATACCCATACCAAACACACGTCCCTTCCATACTACTGGCGTTGTGCGCAAAGCAAAGCGCCGCTACGGTTTCAGTATAGCCGATGGCGGCGGATATGGGAAGTTTTTTTACTGTTTTTCGGTTTCGGCGTAATACCGCGCCGCGCCCGGATGCAGGGGAATGCCCGCCAGATCGGTCGTCGCCGCCTGCGCCGTCAGCCCGCGCAGGGATGCGAAGGAAGATTGCAAACCGCCTATGTTCTCCCAGAAGGTTTGCACGAGGTCATACGCCAGTTCCTCGCTAAGCGAAGCGTTGGCGACAAGCACCATTTTGATGGCGGTCGTCGCGATGTCAATTTCCTGCCCGGGGTACGAACCGGCGGGGATGGTATAGCGGACATACCACGGGTATTGCGCGCGCATCGCGTCTATCAGCGCGTCGTCCATGGGTACGAGCTGCGCGCTTGCCGTGCTGATAAGTTCGGTCACGGCGGCAGTCGGCACGCCCGCCATGATCCATGCGCCGTCGAGCTGACGGTTGCGCATGAGATCGACTGCTTCGTTAAAGCCGACGTACTGCGCGGAAAAGCCGTCGGGGTACGCGACGCCCGCCAATGCCAGATGCTTTTGCGTTTCCTCGACGGTCGTAGAACCGGGCGCGCCGGGGGCGAAACGCTTCCCGGCGATATCGGCGAGCGCGGTGATGCCTGAATTCTTCAAGGCAACGACCTGATTGGGATTGTAGTATAAGCCTGCGAGCACGCGTACATCGGGATTCGCTTCACCGGAGAATACGCCCTCGCCGTGATAGGACTGGTAGGCGACCGACGTGACCGCCATCGTTACCTGCGCGTCGCCAGCGCGCAGAAAGCGCAAATTGTCAACGCCGCCGCCCGATGCCTGCGCCGTCACGCGCACGGATGGCAGGCGCTCGTTCCACATCGCTGCCATCGCCGCGCCCAGCGGATAGAGCGTGCCCGTCGTCGCGGCGGTCGGCAGGTTGATGCGCGCCACGGGCTGCTCTCGCGTAAGTTGCGGCAACAGCAACGCGGCGACGAGGATAACGGCGAGCGCCGTAATCAGCGGGATTTTGTGTTTGACGACCCAATCCTTCATGCGTTCTTCCCAGTCTTTCTCTTGAAATAGCGCAGGCACACGGCAAGCGCGATGGCGGCAAGCCCGATGACATCCGTAAGCGGCTGCGCGTCCAGCAGCAGCAACGCGCCCGCGAACAGTAGCATTCGCGTCAGCGCGCGGCTTTCCTCCCGCGTTCTGAAAAAAAGCGCCGCCGACAGCGCCGCGCAGCCCGCGCACGCCGTACAGACGCAGCGAATCGTCACGAGCACGGACGCTTCCTGCATGAGCAGCGCGGGATTGTTGATGAAGAAAAACGGCACGAGGAAACCCGCGAGCCCCAAGCGCACGGCAAGCAGCGCCGTTTTTGTCTGGTTGCCGCCCGACAGCCCGGACGCGACATACGCGCTGATGGCGACGGGCGGCGTGATGTTGGCAAGGCACGCATAGAACAGGCAGAACATGTGCGCCGCGATGGCGCTCGCGCCCGCGTTCTCGAGCGCAGGCGCGGCGATCGCAACGACCACGACATACGCGGCGACGCCCGGAACGCCCATGCCCAGCACCGTGCACAGCGCCATGGCGGCAAGCGCCGTCAGGTACAGCCCGCCGCCCTTTGCCAGCCCCATGAGCGCGGAGGAGAGCGACAGCCCCACGCCCGTCAGCGACACCGTGCCGATGATCACGCCAATGAGCATACAGCACACACCGACGCTCACCGCGCCCCTCGCGCCCTCGCAAATCGCGCGCGCGATAACGGAAAGCGGCATGCGCGTTTCTTTGCGGAGCGCGGCGGACAGCGGCGCGGCAACGATCGCGGCAACGCAGGCATATACCGGCGTGAACCCGGCGACGAGCATACCGACGAGCACGAATAGCGGCAAAAGCAGATGCCCACGCTCGCGCAGCGCGGCTTTCAGCTTCGGCAGTTGATTGGCGGGCAGCCCCGCAAGCCCCAGCCGCTTTGCCTCAAAGTGCGTGGACAGCATCAGCGTAAGGTAATACAGGAATGCCGGAACGATGGCGGCAAGCAGCACGACGGTATACGGAACGCCTAGGAATTCCGCCATCAGGAAGCCGACCGCGCCCATCACGGGCGGCGTGAACTGCCCGCCCGTCGAGGCGGCGGCTTCCACCGCGCCCGCGAACTCGCTGGTATAACCGCTTTTCTTCATTAGAGGGATGGTGATCGCGCCCGTCGAGGCGACGTTTGCTACCGCGCTGCCGTTGATCATCCCCAGCAGCGCGCTCGCGAGCACCGCGACCTTCGCCGGACCGCCCGCGCTTTTGCCGAAGATCATGAACGGGAACACATACGTCACGCTCGCGCCAAGCCCCACGCCAAACACGCCCTGACTGCCCCAGAACAGGTGCGACAGCACGCGTCGCGCGGACAGACCGTTATGCGCAAACACGCCGGGCAGCCATTGTCCGACGAAATTGTATACAAGAAACACGCACGCTAGTGCCGCCAGACCGGGGGAGACGCGCGCGCCCGCGACAAACAGCAGCAAAAGCCCGACCGCCGCGACCGCGTATTCCAGCGCGCCAAGCTGCCCGCCCGCGCGCGCGACAGCCGGATAACGCGCAATCAGATACCCGTACGCCAGCGCGCACAGCGCGCAGCAAACAGACGTTAGCGTCGGGTTCTTCCATTTTCTGTAATACACGAACGCGAACGAAAGCAGCGCCAGCGCGTGGCACGCGCGAAACGTCACCGCGTCCAGCGAGCCCAGCGTGATACAGTACAGTTGAAACGCCGTCCAGCCAAGCAGCAACGCGCACAGCGCGCGCTTTTGCCAGCCGTCATATGTACGCATCGTCATCTGGAAATTTCATCCAGCGACATAGAGAACCCCGGAGCGAAATCGCGCATGAAATCGCGCACTTCGGGCAGCTCGATGGCGTGGATGCTCGCCTCGATGGACGCTTGCGCCTCGATGAACTCCATGTTGCCCGCCTTTTTCTCCTCCACGCACTTGATGTACGCGCAGATTCTGTCCGCCGCCTTGACGATGCGCCACTCGGGTGTGCTCTCGTCGTGGTCGATCAGCGGTTCGTACCGTCCGCGCACATCCTCGGGCAGCATGCGCAACAGCCTTTGCGCGGCGAGGTCTTCGAGCTTGTTATACTCGTGCTTGATGGTGGGGTTATTGTGCTTGATGGGGGTTGGCAGGTCGCCCGTGATGACCTCGCTGGCATCGTGATAAATCGCCAGCGCGAGCACTTGATTTTCATCGTACCCGCGCGCGTAGCGGACATTCCCCAGCACCGCGATGCCGTGCGCGATCATCGCCGTCTGCAAGGCGTGCTCCATATCGTTTTCCGGGAGGGTGTTGCGCATCAATCCCCAGCGTTGAATGTATTTCATACGGGACATGTACGCAAAAAAGTGATAGTGCATTGTCAAAGCGCTCCTTCTGTGTTATACTGGCATCGTGCATCCGCTGGGGGAGCCGCGAAGCGGCTGAGAGGGCGAAAGCCGACCCCGTGAACCTGTGTAGTCAATCCTACCGGAGGGAAGCGGCACGCGAGGGAACACAGTTCCCCGCGTATCTACCGTTTCCCGCGCAAGGCATCGAGCCTGCGCGGGTTTTTGCATGGGTGCGCAATGCAAAAAACGGAGGTGTTCCATCATGGCAATCGAACTCGGAGAACTCTCGCTCGTCACATGGATAGCAATTCTGGTGCTCGCGCTCGTCGCCTGCGGGCTGCTCGTGCTCGCCAAGGGGCGCAAGCGTTGGACGCCCGTCATGCTCGCGCAGGGCGCGCTGACCATCGCGCTGTCGTTCTTGCTTAGCTATGTCAAGCTCTTTCCAATGCCAATGGGCGGCAGCGTGACGCTGTGCAGCATGCTGCCCATCCTGCTGTTTGCCTACCATTACGGACTACCCAGCGGGCTTTTAACAGGCGTGGCGTGCGGGCTATTACAAATCCTGCAAAAATCGCCGCC
Source organism: uncultured Oscillospiraceae bacterium (assembly GCA_964512175.1). GTDB lineage: Bacteria > Bacillota > Clostridia > Christensenellales > Aristaeellaceae > CAZEIC01. The sequence goes on from CAZEIC010000083.1 coordinate 11,170, forward strand.
CGTGCCCGAGCTTTTGAGCATGGCGCTGGATTATCCCATTGCGTTCGGGCTACTCTCGCTCGCGGCGCTCGCGCGTAAGCTTCCCATGAAAAAGGGGCAATTGTACGCGGGCATCGCGCTGGGCTGCCTCGGGCGCTTCGCCGCCAGCTACCTCAGCGGCGTGGTGTTCTACGGCATCTACGCGCCGTATAATCCGCTGTTGTACTCCTTTGTATACAACATCAGCTATGTCGGCGCGGAAATGGTCGTCTGCATGGCGGTCGTGAGCATCCCCGCCGTGCGCGGGCTGACGGAAAGGCTGTATAAGCTGAAATAGCTTACAATTGCTTGGTCATGGTGAGCTTGTTCTGCCCGCCTGCATATTCGTAGGAAACGCTCGTCATGATCTTCTTGGTCATGAAAATGCCCAGCCCGCCGATGTCGCGCTCCTGCGCGGAGAGCGTCACGTCCGGGTCGGGCTTTTTCAGCGGGTCATAGGGAACGCCGCCGTCACAGATGCGCAGCGTCAGCACGTCGCCCTGCAAATCGCAGGCGACGGCGGCGTATTCCGACCCGGAATAATTCACCACATTGACAAAGATTTCCTCGACCGCCGTCTGCACGGCGATCACGATTTTCATGGGGCAGTCCGCTCGCTCGAGCTGCTGCGCGACGAAGTCATTGACGGTATCCAGCTCCGAGAGGACGGCGGGCACAGTAATCTCCGGCACGGTATCGCCTCCCCGCAAGGTCTATTCGAAGGTCAGGATATCGGTGAACCCCGTCATTTCAAAGACTTCCATGACGCTGTCGGACACGTTCTTGACGACCATTTCGCCCTGCTTGTTCATCACCTTCTGCGCCGAGAGGATGACGCGCAAGCCCGCGCTCGAAATATAGGCGATGCCGCCGAAATCGAACGTCAGGATTTTTACGTCGCCCGTCAGCGAGCCCTTTAGCTCGTTTTCCAGCTGTGGCGCGGAATTGGTGTCCAGCCTGCCGTCCAGCGTGACGGTGAGTGCGTTTCCTTCGATGGTTTTCTGAATGGTCATGGGTGTTTGCTGTTCCTTTCTGCTCGTTATGGTTATTCGTCGTCGTCCGTCTCCACGCGCTGGCGCTTGACGAGCTCCGCGAAGAAGCCGCCCTTGGCAATGAGCTGCTCATACTTGCCGTCCTCGATGATGCGCCCCTTGTCCAATACGATGATGCGGTCGCACTGCCTGATAGTGGACAGCCTGTGCGCGATGACGATGCGCGTGGACTTGAGCCTGTCGAGCGACTCGGAAACCTGCTTTTGCGTGATGTTGTCCAGCGCGCTCGTCGCCTCGTCGAACATCAGCACGCGCGGCTTGGGCGCAATGGCGCGCGCGATCATCAGCCGTTGCTTCTGCCCGCCCGAGATGCCGCCGCCGCCCTCGGCGATGATGGTGTGCATGCCCATTGGCATGGCGCGGATATCGTCTGCGATGCCCGCAAGCTCGGCGGCGTCCCACGCGTCGTCCAGCGAAAGCCACGGCGCGGAGATGACGATGTTGGAGTAGATATCGCCGGTGAACAGCTTGCCGTTTTGCAGCACCACGCCGATGTGCTGGCGCAGCGATTTTGCGTCGAGCTTTTG